>JAYVLW010000142.1:0-11176 GCA_043759315.1 Myxococcales bacterium | reverse complement strand
AACGTCGTCATCGAGAAGTCGTGGGGCGCTCCGACGGTCACCAAGGACGGCGTCACCGTCGCCAAGGAGATCGAGATCGAGAACAAGTTCCAGAACATGGGCGCGCAGATGGTGAAGGAGGTTGCTTCGAAGACCTCCGACGTGGCCGGCGACGGCACCACCACCGCGACCGTGCTCGCGCAGTCGATCTACAACGAGGGCGCGAAGCTCGTTGCCGCGGGTCTGAACCCGATGGACATGAAGCGCGGCATCGACGCCGCGGTCGCGTTGGTCGTCGAGCAGATCAAGGCGATGGCGACCCCGACCAAGGGCAAGGATGACATCGCGCAGGTCGGCACGATCAGCGCGAACGGCGATGCCGAGATCGGCAACATGATCGCCGAGGCGATGAAGAAGGTAGGCAAGGAAGGCGTGATCACGGTCGAAGAGGCCAAGACCATGACCTCCGAGCTCGACGTGGTCGAGGGCATGCAGTTCGACCGCGGCTACCTCTCGCCGTACTTCGTGACGGACAGCGAGCGGATGCAGGTCGTGCTGAACGACGTCTACATCCTCATCCACGAGCGCAAGATCTCGAACATGAAGGAGCTGCTCCCGGTGCTCGAGCAGGTTGCCAAGCTCGGCAAGCCGCTCCTCATCGTGGCCGAGGACGTCGATGGCGAGGCGCTCGCCACCCTGGTCGTCAACAAGCTGCGCGGCACGCTCCAGGTCGCGGCCGTCAAGGCCCCGGGCTTTGGCGATCGTCGCAAGGCGATGCTGCAGGACATCGCGGCCCTCACCGGCGGCGAGGCGTTCACCGAGGACCTCGGCCAGAAGCTCGAGAACCTCCAGCTCACCGATCTCGGCCGCGCGAAGCGGATCACGATCGACAAGGACAACACGACGATCATCGAGGGCGCCGGCAAGAAGGAGACCATCGAGGCGCGCGTCAAGACCATCCGCCGCGAGGTCGAGGACACCACGTCGGACTACGACCGCGAGAAGCTCCAGGAGCGCCTGGCGAAGCTCGTCGGTGGCGTCGCCGTGATCAAGGTCGGCGCTGCGACCGAGGTCGAGATGAAGGAGAAGAAGGCCCGCGTCGAGGACGCGATGTACGCGACCCGCGCGGCCGTCGAAGAGGGTATCGTCCCCGGCGGTGGTGTGGCGCTCATCCGCTGCCTCGCCGGCCTCGACAAGCTGACGTTCGATGATGACCGCCGCTACGGTGTCAACATCATCCGCCGCGCGCTCGAGGAGCCGTTGCGCCAGATCGCTGGTAACGCCGGCGTCGACGGCTCGATCGTCGTCTCGAAGGTCAAGGAGGGCTCGGGCGCCTTCGGCTTCAACGCCGCGAAGCTCGAGTACGAGGACCTCGTCAAGGCGGGCGTCATCGACCCGGCCAAGGTCGTTCGCATCGCGATCCAGAACGCGGCGTCGGTCTCGGGCCTCATGCTCACCACCGAGACGCTGATCGCGGAGAAGCCGAAGAAGGACGATAAGGGCGGCGGTGGCCACGAGGGTCACGGCCACGACTACGAGTAGGCTGTCAGCGGGTAACCGTTGAAGAAGGGCCGGCCGTCACGCCGGCCCTTCGCATTTTCGGTATCATGGTCTCCATGGGCGAAACCGCACCCAGGACGGAGCGCCTGCTCGCGATCATCGAGCTCCAGAACGCGATCTCCGCAGCGGGGATGAACGGCGACGAGGTGATGCGGTTCGTCACCGAACGGGCGCTCGGGCTGACCGCGGGGGGCGGCGCGGTGGTCGAGCTCGTCGAGGGCGACGACGACATCGTGGTGCGCGCGGCGACGGGTAGCGCGAAGCCGCAGCTCGGCACGCGCCGATCGCAGAAGTCGAGCCCGGCCGGCAAGTGCGTCGCGCAGCGGAAGGCACTCCGCGACGACGCGGGTGGGTCGATCTATGCGCCGCTGCTTCACGGCGAGTACGCGATCGGTGCCATCGGCGCGGTCGCGAGCGAGAGCGGCTCGTTCACCGAGGAGGATCTCGAGACGCTGCGCCTGCTGTCACCGATCGTCTCGATCGCGCTGCATCGGACGCGCAGCTACCCGCAACCTCGGCGCGACAACACGCACGACGCGCTGACGGGCATGCTCAACCGCCGCGCGTTCGAGGAGCGCGTGGAGGTCGAGCTCGCGCGCCGCACGCGTTACGGGCAGTCGTTCAGCCTCGCGGTGATGGATCTCGACGGTTTCAACACCGCAAACGATCGGTTCGGGGAGGCCGCGGGCGACGAGCTGCTGCGCTCGATCGCGACGATCATGAACACGCACACGCGCGTGATGGATGCGGCGTTCCGGCTCGGCGGCGACGAGTTCGCGATCCTGATGCCGGGTACGGCGCTCGACGGCGCCAAGACGTTCACGGAGCGCTGCCGGCAGTACATCAGCGACGCGAAGCTGTGCGACGGCACGGTCACCGCGAGCTTCGGCGTGGTCGAGGCGCTCGAGAAGGAGACGATCGCGGCGCTGACCGAGCGCGCCGATCACGCGCTCAAAGACGACAAGCGCGCGCGCAGGTCGTAGTCACGCCTGTCGCCACGGGAGACACCTGTCGGATCCCCCGACAGGCAGGGCTCCGTAAACTGCGTGCCAGGGACCGGCATGGGAGGCACGGGCGTTGCTACCCTGGCCCGGACTCATGAAGTTCCTGCGTGGCACTGCCGTGGCGTTGGTTTTCGGAGGCGGAGTCGCGACCGCGCAGCCTCCGGCCCCCGAGCAGCCGACGTCGCCGCCAGATATGGCACCTGCGCCGACGCCGACCATCAGGGTCTCCGGTCGCGTGATCGACGCCCTGGGGCGACCGGTCCGTAACGCGACGATCGTCATCGAGGGCCAGGTCGACGGCAAGGTGGCAAAGACCGGGCGCGACGGTACGTTCGTGATCGATGCGCCGATCGGCTCGACACTCGTCGTCGAGCAGAAGGCGTTCGGGGTGGGCCTCGCGACCGTGACCGGCAACGCGATCGACGACGTCGTGCTCCTGACCGAAAAGCAGCTCGGCGAGACCATCGAGGTCAACAGCGAGGCGCCTGCGGTCGCTCCCGGCGCCGCGCAGCTCGATCGCAAGGAGCTGCAGCGCATCCCTGGCACCGGCGGCGACATCGTCCGCGCGCTCACCGTGATGCCCGGCGTGGTCAACCTCCAGCTCCCGCTCGGCTACTCCGGCGTGGTCATCCGCGGCAGCTCACCGCAGGACTCGCGCGTGCTCATCGACGACTTCGAAGTGCCGGTGCTGTTCCACAACGTCGGCTTCCGCGCGGTGATCCCCGCCGAGACCATCGCATCGCTCGACTACATCCCCGGTGGCTTCGATGTCGGCTACGGCCGCGCCTCGTCGGGCATCGTCGCGCTGACCACGCGCCCCGGCGAGGAGAAGCGCAGCACCCAGGCCGAGATCTCCGTGATCGACGGCGGCCTGCTCGCGCAGGGGCCGATCGGCGAGGACACCCGCTACCTGCTCGCGCTGCGGAGATCCACGATCGACTTCGTGCTCCCGTCGGTGATCCCCGACTCGGTCGATCTCTCGCTGACCACCGTGCCGCGCTACTACGATGGCCAGCTGCGTCTCGATCACACGCTCAGCGACAAGTGGAAGCTGACGCTCTCGAACGTCGCCACGGACGACATCTTCGAGCTGTTCGCGACGAAGGACGAGAACGCCACGTCGAAGCGGTTCTACAACCGCACGAGGTTCGACCGCCTGACGGGGTCGGCTCGCTACAAGGACGGCCCGTGGCTCGCGAACATCGCGCTGTCGGGCATCTACACGCAGTTCCTGTTCGAGGCCGGCCTCTACCAGAACATCGACGTGCGCACCGCGCAGGTCACCCCCCGCATCGACGTCACGCACTCGGATGCCAGCGCTGCTGGGCTCAAGGACGTGGTGTGGCGCGTCGGCGCCGAGGCGCAGGTCTCCCGCGTGGGTGTGGACCTCGCGCTTCCCGTCGAGCAGCGCGAGGGCGAGGCGATGTCGGGGATGTTCGATCCCAAGGACGTCAGCGAGAAGTTCAACGGCCACGTCTGGTTCTCGGACTTCGCGGGCTGGAGCTCGGTGACCGCGAGCTTCGACAAGCGCGTGCGCGGCACCGCCGGTGTCCGCGCCGAGTACTTCCAGCGCCCGAACCAGCTCGCGATCCAGCCGCGCGGCGAGATCAAGTTCCAGATCACGAAGCCGTGGCAGCTCCGCCTCGCGGCGGGGGCGTATCGGCGCCCACCCGAGTTCCAGTCGGAGCTGCTCGACAAGAGCCTGCAGTCGGAGCGCTCGAAGCAAGCCATCGTTGGCCTCCAGTACGAGCCAAAGGATGGGATTCGCGTCCAGGCCTCGACGTACTACACCGACCGCACGGCGCTCATCACGCGCGACGCGATGGGTGTGCTCGCGAACAACGGGCGCGGGACCACGACGGGCGCGGAGCTGCTCGCGACGTATCGCGGCGGTCCTTGGTTCGCGTGGCTCAGCTACTCGTACTCGCACTCGACGCGCGTCGATCAGCCGGGCGCCGAGCGCCGCCTGTTCAGCTTCGACCAGCCGCACAGCCTCAACGCCGCGCTGAGCTGGCAGAAGGGCCGCTGGCAGCTCGGGGGGCGGTTCCAGCTCTACTCGGGGCTGCCGTACACGCCTGCCACGGGGTCCGTGTTCGATAGCGACCGCAACATCTACGTCCCGATCTTCGCGGACGTGAACTCCTCGCGCGCGCCGATCCACCACCAGCTCGACGTCCGCGTCGACTACTCGTGGAAGTGGGGACCGGTCGCGATGACCGCGTTCCTCGATCTCCAGAACGCCTACATGAACGAGAGCGTCGTGACGTACTTCTACAACTACGACTTCTCGCAGCGCGCCGCGTTCACCTCGCTCCCGCTGATCCCCTCGATCGGGCTCCGGGGGATCCTGTGAAGGCCGCGTGGATCGGCGTGCTCGTGCTCGGCGCGTGCGCCGGAGATCTCGACGAGCAGTGGCAGCTCGACCACGATCGGATCATCGCGGTCCGCGCCACGCCCCCCGGCATCGTCTCGGGCCAGCGCGCGGAGCTCGACGCGCTGATCGGCGCCGTCGGCGAGCACCCCGTCGAGCGGTCACCGGAGATCGCGACGGTGGTGTCGCCGATGAGCCTGATGGCGATCGTCGCCCCCGACGCCGGCAAGTGGTACGTGACCGCCCCGGACGCGGCCACGCTCGCCGCGGCGCGTACCGAGCTCGGGCTCGCGGCGGACAAGCCCGTGCCGCTCACCGTCGGCGTCTCGTATGCGGGCCAGACGCTGCTCGCGTTCAAGACGGTGTTCCTCGGAGAGGCGCGCGTGAACCCCACGCTCGACGACATGATGATCGACGGAGCGGCCGCTCCAGGCTCGGCCACCGAGATCGTGGTGCAACCACTCACCGACGTGAGGCTGTCGGTGAAGGCGGACGTCGACGACACGGTCAACTGGCTGACCTCGTGCGGCACGATGCACGACTTCGATCTCCCGAACGCGTACCTGCGGGTCGAGAAGGACGACCCGACGATGGGCGACCTCGGCGTGGTGCGGCGCGTGCCCGATGGCGGCGTCGCATGGCATGTGTGGACGATCCGCGCGGAGTGACGAAAACTTGTCCCCGCTGTCACCGCATCCGAAACTTTCGGAATGCGGTGCCTGCTCCTCGTCTGCCTGGTTGCTGCCGCCGGGTGTGAAGTCACCCAGAGCGACACCGACTTCCTGACCTGCACGGATCTGTGCAGGTGCATCGGCGGTCTGCCGTCGTCGCAGACGTCGTGCGAAGCTAGTTGCGAGATACAGCTCGCGCCCGTCGACGACGCGTGCGCGCAGTGCGTGGCGAACACCACGAATTCGTGCACCACGATGATCTCGGACTGCATTCCGCTGTGCACCGCGCAACCGATGCCGCGCGAAGGAGACACGTGATGAGATCGCCGCTCGCCCTGATCCTGCTGGCCATGCTCGCCGGCACTGCCGCCGCACAAGGCCCCGCGCCTGATAACGGAACGGGCCTCTCGACACCGGATGGCGTGCCGCCGCCGCAGCCGCCACAACCGCCGCAGCCACCACAGCCACCGCAGCCCCCCGCTGGCGGCGCGGCAACGCCAGGTGGTGGCAACATGGAGGGCGGTGGGGAGACGGGCCGCCCCGTCGGCATCGCGTTCGGCATCGGCTTTGGCTACTCGCTGCCGACCTCGATCCAGACGCCGAACACCACGAGCGTTCGGATGCGGCTGAGCGGAGGTCTGACCTTCGAGCCGATCCTCGTGCTCGGCAACGAGACCACCAAGAACGAGACCGGCGGTGTCAGTACGAAGGACTCGAAGAGCGAGCTGACCCTCGGCGTGCTCGGGCGCTTGCCGGTGGTACGCCACGGCAAGATCGAGCTCGAGCTGCTCGCGGGCGTCGGCTTCGGGACCGTCAAGGACGACCCCGATGGCAGCACCAACAACACGACCACGTCGACGTTGAGCCTCAACTGGGGGCTCGCCGTCAGCTACTGGGTGACGCGGCACTGGAACGTGACGTTCTCGGCGCGAAATCCGTTGATCTCGGTCGCGAAGGTGTCGCGCGAGATGTCCGCGGGGACGATCGACACGACGACCACGACGGTCGCCGTCGAGTTCGCCCCGATCATCTCGGTCATGCTCCACCTCTACAACTGACGCCCCGCGAGCTCGGGGCACTTCTGGGGTACACCTCGGGGCGGTGAACCTCGCAGCGATCGCCAGGGCCGTGGTCGCGCACTACGGCCGCGTGAAGCGCGATCTCCCGTGGCGGCGTACGCGCGACCCGTATGCGATCTGGGTCAGCGAGATCATGCTGCAGCAGACCCGCGTCGCCACCGTGATCCCGTACTGGGAGCGCTGGATGGCGAGGTTCCCGACGGTGAACGCCCTCGCCAGCGCACCTCTCGACGACGTCCTCGCGGCGTGGGCAGGCCTCGGCTATTACTCGCGCGCGCGCAATCTGCATCGCGGCGCTCAGGAGGTGGGCACCACGTGGGGCGGCGCCCTGCCCCGCCGCGCCGCCGAGCTGCGCGAGGTGCCGGGCATCGGGCCCTACACCGCGGGCGCGATCGCATCGATCGCGTACGGCGAGCGCGCGCCGCTCGTCGATGGCAACGTCGCCCGGGTGCTCGGCCGCGTGTTCGCGATCGAGGCCGACATCAAGAGCACCGCCGGAGGAAAGGCGCTGTGGGCGCGGGCAGGCGAGCTGATGACCGCGCTGCCGAAGATAGCGGCGCCCGGCGATCTCAACCAGGGCCTGATGGAGCTCGGCGCCACCGTGTGCTCTCCAACCCAGCCGCGCTGCCTCGTCTGCCCGCTCGCGAAGCTGTGCACCGCGAACGCGACGGGTCGTCAGGACGAGCTCCCGGTGATGCCGGTGCGCAAGAAGGCGAGCGAGCTGCCGGTGCTCGCCCGCACGCTCCTGTGGATCGCGCGCGGCGACGAGATCGTGATCGTGCGCCGCGCCCCCGAGGGGTTGTTCGGTGGGCTGTGGGAGCTGCCGCCCCTGGAGATCGCGGAGCAGCTCGGCGTTACCGTCGATCACGCGCCCGTCGCACATCACGACCAGACGCTGACGCACCGCCGACTTCGCGTCACCGTGATCCGCGGTGCGATGCCCACGCGGCTTGTCGAACCGCTGGATCCGGGCTACGACGCCATCGTTCGGGTTCGGATCTCCGACGCGAATCGGCTCGGCATCGCAGCCGCGACCGCCTCCATCCTGACGAAGTACCAGGACACTCCATGGAACTCGATCCCAAGGCGCTCGCCCTCTTCACGGAGGGCTACGACAAGATCCTCGAAGGCATCGGCCTCCTCGGCTTCGATGTCCACGACGAGAACTTCGCGGACACGGCGAAGCGTGCGGCGAAAGGGCTGCACGAGCTGATCCACGACCAGAAGCAGGTGCGCACCGATATCGACGCGCTGCTCGCGAAGACGTTCCCGGCGAAGTACACCGAGATGGTGATCTCGAAGCACAACACGTGTTTCGGCATGTGCCCGCACCACCTGCTGCCGGTGATCTACCGGATCTCGATGGCGTACATCCCCACGGAGAAGGTGCTCGGCCTGTCGAAGCTGTCGCGCCTCGCGCGGTTGATCGCGCGCGCGCCTCGGCTCCAGGAGGACCTGACGCACGAGCTCGCGGACCTCCTGTTCGAGAACCTCGCGAGCCAGGGCTCCGCGGTCTACATCGAGGGTCTGCACATGTGCATGGCCGCGCGCGGCGTGGGTGCCCACGAGGCGCGGCTCGTCACGAGCGGTGTGCGCGGCGTGTTCCTCGAGCTGGCCACGCGCGAGGAGTTCATCAAGCTGGTCGTCGCACCACCAACGACGCTGGTGTGATCGGCTACCTCCACGGCTTCCTCGGCGCGCCCGAGGTGTGGGGCCCGGTCGACGGGATCGCCCTCGCCCTGCCGCCCATCGCGCCGAGCTGGAGCGCGAACCTCGCGGCGATCGCGGAGCGGCTCGGACCGGTGGAAGCGGTCGTCGGCTACTCGCTCGGCGCCCGGCTCGCGCTCGGCCTCGTCGTGGAAGGCTACGTGCCGCGTGCGGTGCTGATCAGCGTCAACCCGGGGATCTCGGATATGGAGCGGCCGGCTCGGCGCGCCGCCGATGCCGCGTGGGCCGCGCGGCTCCGCACCGAACCGCTCGCCGACGTGCTCGATGATTGGGAGGCGCAACCGCTGTTCGCCGGGACATCGCGCGCGGACCGCCGAGCGCAGCGTCTCGCCCTCGACGCCGAGCAGTGCGCACGCAGCCTCGAGGTGCTCGGCCTCGCGGAGATGCCCGATTACCGCGGCGAGGTCGACCATCGGTTCCGGCTGATCGCCGGTGCCGACGATGCGAAGTTCGTCGCCATCGCGCGCGCCCTGCCCGCGCCCCTCGAGCTGATCAGAGGATCGGGCCACGATCCGACGCTGGATCAGCCGGCAGCGTTGCGCGCCGCGATCGACCGCGCGCTCACCGCTTGAACAGCGCGAGGATGTCCTCGGGGATTCGCACCGGGCGGCCGCTCGTGAACGACATGAAGGCCCACGTGGTCGCCGCACGTGCGACCACGGTTCCGTCGCGCAGGATCTCGGTCTTGCGGATGCACGACGCGGCGCGCCAGTCATCGACCCAGGTCTCGGCGACGAGCACCTGCCCGATGGTGACTTGCCCGAGGTAGTCGAGCTCGTGGCGGCGCACCACGAACACGGCGCCGTGCGCGCGGTACTGGGCGTGGTCCCAGCCGAGCGACCGCGAGTGCCCCATCGCGACGTCGAGCACCCAGCGCAGGTAGACAAGGTTCGAGACATGACCGAGCTCGTCGATGTCGGCCTCGGCGACGGTGATCGGCATGGCGTAGCGGGCGGTCACGGCGGGCCTGCGTATACCCCATGCGTGGTGTTACCGTCCCAGGATGATCGACGATCCGAGTGCCAGGACCTTGCGCGTCCGCCTCGAGCAGGGCCAGGCGAGCGCCGCAGATGCCGTGCAGATGCTCGCGATCGCCGCACTCGAAGCCCCCACCCGCACAGCGCGCCTCGACGCCTGCCGTCTCCTCGGCGATCTCGCCGGGCGCGCGCTCGGTGCCGACTGGGACGCCGCCGAGCGCGCCGCGTTCGCGCTGCTCGAGGCCGCGCGCGTAGCGGATACCGCCGCCGATCGCCGCGGGGTGCTCGCCGCGATGGGGCGCGGGTTCCGAAACATCTGGCTGTTGCCGTTCGTCCATCGCCGGCTCTCCGACCGTGATCCGACGATCGCCGCCGCGGCGCTGCAGGCCGCCGGTGGGCTCGGGTTCCCTGCGCTCGAGGAATCCGTGGCGGCGTTCGTCACCGAGACCGCGCCCCCGGCGCTACGCCGGGCCGCGATCGCATCGCTCGGGCGGATGGGCGCGATGAGCGCCGTCGATCGCCTGGTGCCGCTGATCCTCGGCGATCCGAGCGAGGCCGCCGCCGCGCTGACCGCGCTGACCGAGATCCGGTCGGCCGCTGGGCGCGACGCCGCGCTGATCGTGCTCGATCAGGATCTCGAGCCCGAGGTGCAGATCGCCGCGGTGCGGTACCTCGCCGAGCTCGGCGCGCTCGAGGTACTCGCGGTGCTGCGGCGCCTCGCCCGCCACGACGATGCGGAGATCAGGATCGCCTCGAGCCTCGCCTCGCGCGCGCTGAAGGCCGAGCGGAGCCGCGATGCCGCCGAGCGCTTCCTCGTCGCACTCAGCGAGCCCGATCGTGCCGTCCGCGCGGTGCTCGCGCGGCGCCTCCGCACGTTGCCGGTGGCCGAGATCATCGAACAAGCGGAGGTGTTGCTCTCCGAGGACGCGATCGGCGTGGTCCAGATCCTCGGCGAGATGCGCGATGCGGAGATCACGCGCTATCTCCTGAAGCTCGCGGAGCGCAAGGATCTGCCCGAGGACCTGCGCTGGCGCGCCGTGGGGGCGATCGAGGCCGACGAGGCGTGGGAGCGCCAGGCCCTCGCCGAGCTCGCGCATCGCTCCGATGTCGACGACGCGCTGCGCGCCGCCGCGGTGCAGGCGATGGGCGCGTTCGCCTCGTCGACCGAGCTGCTCGATCGGATCGGTTCTCTCGCCACCTCCCCGTCGGCGCCGATCCGTGGCGCGTTCCTGTGGGCGATCCAGCTCGCGGCGCGATCCGGCGGCGATGCCGCGGCGATCGCGCGCCTCGTGGGACCGATGCTCGATGACAGCGATCCGATGGTCCGCCGCCGCGCCGCGTACGTCGCCGGCAACCTCGGCCTCGCGGAGCTCGCGCCCGCGCTCGTCCGTCGCTGTGCTGCCACGGAGCCGCCCGATCTCCGCCTCGCCGCGTATGTCGCGCTCGGGGAGCTCCGCATGCCCGGTGTCGTCGCGGAGATCGTGGCGGCGGTCAAGCGCGAGGACGATCCGCGGGTCCTTGGCGCCGCCTCGAACGCGCTGGTCGCGGCGCACCCGGAGGCCTCGGCCATCGCCGGCCTCGCCCCGCGGGCCACGCAGCTGCTGTCGTCACCCGAGCCGCGCCTGCGCGAAGCCGGCGCGGAGATCGCGGGCCTCCTCGGCGGCGCCGTCAGCGCGCAGTTGATCGCACCGCTCGCGACCGACGAAGCGCCGGCCGTCCGCGGCGCCGCCGTGTGGGCGCTCGGCCGGCTCGATCCGGCGCGACTTCGGACTCTGGCGCCGGCCCATGCCGGCGAGGCCGATCCCGC
>JAYVLW010000141.1:0-3454 GCA_043759315.1 Myxococcales bacterium | reverse complement strand
CGGCGACGCGTTCGCGTGGAGCGCGGACGGTTATGCGCGTAGACTGCGCGACCATGTGGAGACTGCTGTTCGTAGGTTTCGTGTCGACCGCTTTGGGGTGCAACGCCAAGCAACCGCCCGCCACCGGATCGGGAGTGGCACCGCCGAGTCCTGTCGTCGTGACATCGAAGCTTCGTGCCGAGACATCACACCTTCTCGAGCTGCCCACGACCGAGCCGCAGGTCGCCAGCCTTGCCGAACGCGCCACGGCCGTGCTCGCGGCGCAGCGCGAGGGCGGTGACGCCATCTTGCGCGGAGTCGCGAATGACGTGGGCGTCCTCACCGCGAAGCTCCTCGTGCACCAGATCGAGATCGAGAAGGTCCAGGAAGCCAATCCCAAGCGTGAGGCGCTCTCGGTCGACGATCGAGAGACGCTGGTCAAGCTCGACGGCGTGCTCGCGCAGATCGGAAAGTGGCAGAGCGTGCTCGATCCGCTCGACGCCAAGCTGATAGCAGCGGTCGACGCGAACAAGCCAAAGCCAACGCAGGACGAACTCGATCTCGCAGCGGCGAAGGCCAAGCTCGACAAGCTTATGCAGGAACAAGCCGCGACCAAGAAGAAGTGACGCGGACGATCGAGCTACTCGAGATTGCCGAGCACGTCGAGCGCCTCGATGGCGAGCGACGCGCCTCGCGCATGCGCGACAGATCGCGACGACGCGGTCGCAAGCCCAGGCGCGCCCGCGCCTCGGCCGACGCGCCCCCGCTCCCCGCGAGCCTCGTGTGCAGTGCGCGGCGACTGTCGATCCCGACGGTCACGGCGGAGACGGAGCTCGCGGTCGAATGGAACGGCGCGACCTTCACCGCGGTCTGGCTCGACCATGGAGCGGTGATGGCGACATCTCTCGACGCGGCGTTGACCGCGCAGCCGATCACACGGGTGGTGCGCGGCCCCGTGGATGGGATCGCGGGGGTAGTCTCGTTGTCGGCGACCACGCTCGTAACCACGGTGACCGGGGGCAGCCAAACGCTTTGGTCCTCTCCAGGGCTTGGCCCGGGGACCGAGATCCACACCGAGACCAGCGTGGCGGCGCGCGCCTCGATCGTCGGCGACGCCACCAAGATCCCCCGGGCCTGGGTGCGCGGCGGGCCGACGGGCATGATCGCCTCGTACGTCCGGCTCGACGCGACCCTCGGGGCCGATGCGCCGCTCCCAACGCCGAACCCGGTGATCTCGATCGCCGGCGCGGACAACTCCGATCACGGGCACGTGACGTGGACCGAGCGGATCGGTGCGAGCGCTCAGTGCTTCCAGGCCGACCTCGACTTCGTGCTCCCTACACTACCCACGCTCGCCGGTGGCGATCTCGTCTCGGACGATTGTCTCGACGCAAGGATCGATAGCGGGCCGCCTGCGATGGACGCGATCCTGACGGCGTGGCGGACCACACCACGGACGATCGAGGTGCGCTACCACGGCGGCGTCGTCAACGTCGCTCGCAACCTCTCCGTGCGTGGGCGCGCGCCACGACCGCGGTTCGATGGCACGCGGTTCTGGGTGGCCTGGATCGACGAGCCCAGCCAGGGTGACCGCCTGCGAATCGCGACCGTCGAAGAGGACCTGACGATGAATGCGGTCGACGTCTCCGGGTGGGAGCCTGTCAGCGATCGCGCCTTCGAGCTCGTCCGCGGCGCTGACGGGGTCTACCTGTTCCTGCTGGGAACAGACACGCTGTCGATCCTCAAGACCTGCCCGTGACGTGTAAACGGCGCGGGATTTGTCCGTCGGTTGGCCACGTTCGCCCCGGCCCCACGGTCCACCCAGGGTGACCTGCGGTGTGACACGCATCGGCGTAGCCGCCTTACCGAGGGGCGCCCCTGGTCGGCCGGACGTCGCACTGACCCGCGGCTGCGGGTGGTCCGGCGTCAATTCAAGAGCGTCGTGAGCACCTTGCCGGCGAGCGCCTGCTGCTGCTCCTGCGCACCGATGTGACCGGAGACGCGCATGGCGAACATGCCCGCGCAGCCGATGGCAACCGTGGCGCTGACACGTCCCCCGCTCCACGACTGATCGAGCGCGTGGCCGCTGTCGACATTGGCACCGATGCCGTTGACCTGCGAAGCCGCGTACTCGGCGAGGTCCACGCCGGCGACACCGCCGCCGCGTGACACAGCCTTGAGAATCAGCTGGGTCACCACCGGCGGGCCGGACGCACCCCACGCCGAGCATCCCGTGCGCGGCGTGCAGCTCCGGTTGTAGAACCCGAAGGGTTGACGCCCCAGATCCAGCTGGGTCGAGCCGGGTGCGAACAAAGGCAGTGTATCGGCGGCGCCGAGCTCGGGACCGGTGCAGCGCCAGCTCGAGGGCTCGGCGGGGAACCTCGGCGCCGGTGGGAGTGCGGCACCCTTGTGCAGGTAGAGCTCCTCGACGGTGTAGCCGTCGTAGCTTCGGACCACCTTGTGGCGGACCGACACGCACGATGCCGTGAGCTTGGCGTCACTCTCGACGTGGACGCGATAGACCGCGTCACTCGTGTAGTGCACGCCGCCAGCCTGCAGGGCGGCGGTGGCCTCGAGCTCGGGGTTCCGCAGGCTCGAGAACTGGCGCGTGGTCAGCGCGACCGAAGTCTGGGTGTCGACGAGCGAGAGATCGAGCCGTACCACCGATGGTGTCCACGGCGAGCATCCGGTCGCGGCCGCGCAGCGGCGGGTGTAGGCGGTGGACGTCCGCTGGTTCAAGGTCTCGAGCTGGAGGATGCCAGCGGGGATCCGCGCCAGTACCTCGGCATCGCTCAGGCCCGCGCCTTCGCACGGGGTGAAGGCGGGTTGATCGAGAGGGATGCGGGGCGCGAGGACCACTGTGAAGGCCGCGGCATTGTGCAGGGACTCACGCACGATCAGGTAGTAGGTCCCGCTCTGCGGCGTGGTGTAGACGATGTGGCTGTTGCGATCTGTCGGACTTGCATCAAAGCTGGCAGCGACGCCCGTGAAGTTGGCGTTCGCGAGCCAGGCCTTGGGATCGCCGTTGGTCGACCGTACCCAGACGTCGATCGAATCACCCGCTGTCGCCATGATCTTGAGCGCGCGAAACTTCGAGCCACCTGGGTGGGGCACGGTGCGCGTCTCCGCGAAGCCGAGCGCGCCCACGATCTCGTCGGCGCCGAGTGGGAACGCAACACCGTCTGCCTTCCCGGCATCGTCCAGCTCGTCGTACTCGTCTGCGCCGTCAGGCCCGTCCTCGATCGCGCACGCAGACGCGGCCATTCCGAGCAGGCCACAAACGAAGCTTGTTCTCATCCACTGGTTTCGCATGCCGCGACGTCGAGCAATGCGCATGCCGGATGGCTCGGTCTGGGGGCGCTGTGCGAGACCAGCCATTGCCATCGGTTGCGCGGCGCTGTCCGGAACTATGGATGGCTGGCCGACGAGCCCCGCCGAAATTATCGATGACCAGTGCGCTAGCCATCCCGAAAAG
>JAYVLW010000140.1:0-4477 GCA_043759315.1 Myxococcales bacterium | reverse complement strand
GGCAGCATCCCCCGTCAGGTTCTCTTTGCCGACGCGGACCGGCGCCTGAAGGCAAATCTGACCGGGTTGGGAATCGCCGCCGGGTTTGCTTTCATGCTTCTCGCCGAACTGGCCAGTCGCCAGCAGGGTGCTACCAAGCGCGCCGGCGATCGCGATCGGGAACCCGAGCGTCAGGTCGCGCGACATCCGGGCGCGGGCCTCCTTGATCTCGTCGACCCCGTTCGCGTCCTTCGCCAGGTGGTAGTAGTCCTGCTCGTCGACCTGGTCGGCGCCCTGATAGAACGAGACGTCCGTCTTCGCCCATCGCTTCGTGACCATCCGGCTGCGCTCGACGCTGCCGGCGGCGTTGCCGTCGCGGTCGTAGTAGGTGTCCTGGCCCACGACCTCCTGCGCCTGGTACGTCCCGCTCGACGAGTCCGTGCGGACGCGCAGCGGCGAGCCGGTGGAGGCGGTGCCACGCGCCGGGTTGGAGATACACGCCTGGGCGAGCGCGGCAGCAGCGATCACGACGACGGGGACGAGACGATGATGCATGCCGGCCGTTACGCAGGCCGGCCGGCCTCCTTTGAGGTTTCTCGCGCTAGAGCGCGCGCTGGCGGATCTGCGTGATTCGCATGCGATTTCCGAAGCCGCCGTGATAACTCGCGCGCGGCCGGGCGACCAGCATCGACAGGATGCCCGCCAGCACGGCCGGGTAGTCCAGCTCGAGCTCATCGAGCAGCTCGGCCGCCACCATCGCGCCGGTCTCCGCGCCGCCCTCCATGTAGCCCTGGAAGTCCTCGGAGCAGTGCTCGCCGCAGAAGTGCTGGGCGCCCTCGGCGACGCCCTCGAGACCGAAGAACGCCCACTGGCCCTTCTTGTAGGACGCGTAGCTCCCCTTGATGTGCGGATAGCTCGGCCAGTGCATGCGAACCGCCGAGCTCGGGACGTACGTCGCCTGGGTGCCGGGGAACACGAGCTCGATCCACGGCAGCACCAGCTGCGCCTGCGATTCGGCGGAGCCCTCGCCCATCAGCTCGCCGCGGTGGCCGCCGACGAAGTTCGTCAGGATTCCCTGCGGTCCATCCTGCCCGCGCGACGTGGCCCACACGGACTGCAGCCCCGATCCGAGCGCGGAGCCGTCATTCGGCGCATCACCGACATCGGTGATCGCGCTGCCACTCGACCTGCGCGGGCCGGTCTCCCACGGCCGCGACGAGAACTGCATCATCAGCTTCGCGTTCGACCCATAGCCGAGCTCCTTGATGATCTTCAGCTTGTCGGCAGACAGCTCCGCCGCGGTGAGATCCACCGCGCGCAGGCGCGTGAACGGCAGCGCGTACACCACGTGCGCTGCCTCGACCACGTGCTCTCCACCCGAGGTCGCGAACGTCAGTGTGAAGCCGCGGGCGGTCTTCACGACCTTGGTCAGCGCGTGATCGAGGTGGATGCGCTCGGAGAGCTGCGCTGCCATCGCGGTGGGCAGCGAGTCGTTGCCCCGATGCGTGTGGTAGCGCTCGTCGGAGTCGCCGAACACGTGGAACGGGTCCGTGGTCTCCGAGTCGATCAGCGTGATCAGATTCCACGCGGACTGCTCCGCGACCTCGAGCCCGAACTCCTCGATGTACGCGACCTCGAGCAGCCGGCGGATCAGCGTGCTCTTGGCGAGCCCGGGTCCGAGGGTCGGGTCCTGCAGCCACTCGGAGATCGACATGTTATCGATCTGCTCGAACAGCGCGACGCTCGCGGCGTCGGTGCCCGCGGTCATCATCAACGCCATCTGCATCTTCGCGGCGACCGGCATGAAGGCGGTGATGATCATCGCGGGATCCACCGGCGTGCTCGCGCTCGGCGGATTCACGCCGTTGTTGAGGACGAACAGCTCCTGCTCGAGCCCTTCGGTCGCGGCCGGGAGGTCGTCGAGCTCGAGGCCGTGCGAGCGCATCAGCGCCTGGATCACCAGGTGATTCGAGTCGATCAGCTCGCCGCCGAGCTCGACGATCTGTCGACTCGCGGCGAGCGACGTACGATCCGTGTACATGCGGCCACCGATCCGCATCGACGACTCGTAGACGTCGGCGCCGACCTTCGCGAGCCGGAGGAAGTGCGCGCACGTCAGACCCGCGATCCCGCCGCCGATGATCACGATCCCCGGATCTTCGCCGCCGGCCTTGATGTTGTCCCCGCACGCCGCGGCCAGCGGGACGAGCGCAGCAGCGCCGAGGCTGCCGAGGAAGAAGTCGCGGCGCGACGGACCGTGGTGCTGCGACGTGGCGGCTTCCTCCGCGGAGATGCCGAGTGCGTTGGCGGCATGAGCGCGACGGAGATAGCGGCGAATCGCGGTGAACAGTGGCGAACGAGCCATATGCCCGCATCATAGATCGTCGTGCACGCGGCCGCGCGTTTTGAGAGATCACCGCTAGCGCACGAGGACGAGCATCTCGGTCTCCATCGTGTCCTCGGCCCACCGGCGCTTGTAGTCCATCTCCGTGCCGAGGTCGTAACGATCGATGCCGGCCGCGCAGAGCTCGGCGATCTGGTGGTACTGGAGCAAGCCCCCGAGGCCGAGCGCGCGGTGCGCATCATCGAACGAGAACTGGAGGCCGCGGTACTCGCCGTCGAACACCGCGCCGAGGATGTAGCCGATGTCGCGGTCGCGAAAGCGCGCGAAGATCGTGCGCTGCTGACCGAGCAGGCACAGCCGCGGCAACATCGCGCCGTAGAACTCGCGCATCGCGCCGGCGGAGATCCCGACGCCATCCCGCGCCTTCCAGCTCTTTGCTTCGGCGTCCTGGATCCGCGCGTAGAGGGCGGCGGCCTCGCCCTCGGCGACGCGGACCGATTCGAACGTCACGCCCGCCGCGGCAGCCGCCTTGAGTTGCTTGCGCAGGGACTTGCGAAGCTCGCGCGAGCGGCGCGCCAGATAGCCATCGACACCGCCTTCGAGGCTCGCGACGTGACGGATTGTCGGCGTGCCGCGGCGACGCTCCCAGCGCGCGGGCAACACTCTCTCGAGCGTGCGGCGCTGCGGTCCGTCACCGACCATGCCCGCGAGGATCGCGAGCTGCCAGTCACGGCGCTCGGCGAGCACCGCGACGATCTCCTCGCAGAGGCCCAGTGAATCGCGCCCGACGATCGGCGACGCGAGCCCCCACGCGAGCTCGATCGGCTCGATGTACGGGAACCCGGCCGGGTGAATGCCCCGCGCCGCCGCGAAGTAGCCATGCTCGCCGCGGAACGAGAACGGTGCGCGCGGCGGCATCAGCGTCGCGGATGCCGCGAGGATCCACGCACTCGACGAACAGAATCGATCGATCGCGGGGGTCACCGCGATCGCGCGATCGAAGTCGTCGGCGACCGAGGCGAGGTCGACCGGCTGCATACGGCGTTCAGGTGTGATTGTAGCGGATGGTGTGTAGTTTGAACGCCACACCGGGCGTGCCATCCAGTGTGACCCACCGGCCACCCCGCCCCGGCGCAGGACGGTTTGCGGCAACCCGGTGCCGGGCACGGGGATTGCTGCGATACTACCGACGATGCGCCTACTCTCGATGGTGATGGCCGCGCTGCTCGTCGGGCCGGGTTGCGCCGCGAACAGCTACACGATCCCGACCTCGGAGCTCCAGCGCCTGAGCGCCCTCCCCCCCGAGGTGAGGTCGCAGAGCGTGCTGGTGTCCCAGGAGATCACGGGCAGCGACGTCGAGTCGGCCGATCCGGTCAACGGCGACACCACGATCATCATCGTGCCGCAGGTCAACGTGTACAGCGGCGGGGTACGCGGCTCCGGCGGCGGGCCCCGCGTGCACGGCGGCGGCGGCGGCGGGATCAGCGGGATGAAGCTCTCGGGTGGCGGCAGCGACGGCAAGGCTGCCGCGATCGCGGTCGTCATCCTCGCGGCGGTCGCCGTGGTCGCGGTTGCGGCGGTCGAAGGCTCGCGGTTCGATGGCCACGTCCGCCTCCACCCGATGCACCCGGTCCACCTGATCGGCAAGGACGGCAGCCAGGCGATCATGCCGCTCGCGTGGATCGATCAGCAGGCGGCGGCCTGGACGGAGAAGGCGGTCGTGAAGCCGTACGAGGGTCCCTGGCAGCAGCTCGACCGCAGCCCGCTGACCCGCGGCGGCACCTACGGTGTCTACGGCGGCTACGGCACCTCGAAGTCGATCTACGGCGATACGAACTTCGGCCCGTCGTTCGTGATCCAGGGCGGCTACTTCCCGATCCAGGAGGTCGGCATCCTCGCCACGATCGAGTTCGCCTGGCGCGACAACGTGTACAACGGCACGCTGTTCGATTCGCGCTACATGCTCGAGCTGCAGGCGCTGCCGCTCAAGCTCGGGCCCCTGCACGCCGGTGGCTACGCCGGGCTCGGCCTCGCGTACCGCTGGGAGGACACCCCGATGGGAACGATCACCAACGGCGGCCGGGGCAACGATTCTTCGGGCGCGTACACGGCCGGCGCGATGCTGCAGCTCGAGCTGCACACGCGCATCGCGCT
>JAYVLW010000139.1:0-5131 GCA_043759315.1 Myxococcales bacterium | reverse complement strand
GCAGCAGAAGTCGTGGCCAACACGCGCACGATGGTCGCGGCGTTGGAGTTGGCCGGGGACATCGGCGAGTCCTCGATTCTCGCGATGCACCACGCGCTGATGAATGAAGCCGACCCGAGCAACGCGGGGCGTTGGCGTACCGAGCAGGTCTGGATCGGCGGCGGGAACCTCGGGCCACACCTCGCGCTCTTCGTTCCGCCACATCACGATCGTGTCCAGGGTGCGATCGCTGATCTCGTGAAGTTCATCGCGCGAACCGACCTTCCCGTTCTTGCCCACGCCGCGCTCGCGCATGCCCAGTTCGAGACCGTCCATCCTTTCGCCGACGGCAACGGGCGAACAGGCCGCGCGTTGGTTCAAGCAATGCTCCGCCACGGACAGCTGACCCGTCACGTCACCGTTCCGGTATCAGCAGGCCTTCTCTCCGATACCAGCGCCTACTTCGGCGCCCTCACAACGTACCGCCAGGGCGATCCGCGCCCGATCGTGAGCCAGTTCGCGCAGGCGGCGTTCAAGGCGGTCGCCAACGGCCGCGTGCTCGTCGACGAGCTACGTCAGATCCGTGAGCGCTGGCAGCAGCTTGTCAAAGCACGGAGCGACTCGGCTGTCTGGCGCGTCGCCGATCTGCTACTACGCAGACCGGTGGTGAATGCACGCGTGGCCGCCGAGGAGCTCGGCCTGGACGTTGGCAACGTTCACCGATACATCAGACCGCTGCTCGAGGCGCACATCCTCGTCGAGTCTCGCGACGTCAAACGCAACCAGGTCTGGCGTGCGGCCGAAGTCCTCGCGGCTCTCGACGCTTTCGCTGCACGAGCTGGCCGCCGCTCGCCCCGCGCCTGACAAATGGCGGAAGCACATGTAAGTCGAATCCGAGCAAGGCACCAATCCCGACGAGCACTTGCCCTGGTCTCGCCCGAACACGTACGAGGCGCAACCTCGAGTCCGCCCGCTCGCACATCTCTGGGATCGGGTCATCGCTGACTCCGTTCTCACGAGGACCCAGCGACCGATACGCTGTGGCTTGCTCGGCGAAATGTCGGGTCGGCGCGACCCGATGGTCACGGCCGTGCGCGGCGCTTGTAGCCAACTGTAGTCGTGCCGGAGAAGCCGAGGGTAAAGCTGCCGATCGCCCCGATGCTGCTCGGTTCCATCCTGATCCCCTCGAGGTAGAACGTGACCTTGCCGCTCGTGTCGTAGTCGACGAACGCTGATCCTGGGAGCGAACCGTCCACCGCATCGATGACGAGCGTCCCCGCCCGGGCGGTCCACTGCACCGTGGTTCCATCGGCGGCCTTCTGCGAGTAGTTGAGCTGGTTCATCTGGCTCGGAAATCTGGTTCTGGCCCCCGCGCTCACGTTGTCGACGAACGCCTGCTGTCCGCGCGGGATCGACGGGATGCTGAAGTACATGAACCGCGAACCGTCGGTCTGGCTGATGCTCGCCTGCACCGAGAACGATCCGCTCACCGAGTCCGGCACATCCCAGTGTGACTGGATGAACCCGAAGGTGACGGGGTCGGGCGTCACGTTACAGTCCGGCGTGCGATCGCTGATCGTCGCGCGATTGTCATCTCCGAGGGGTCGGGTTCGGTGGGTCCACGCCACCTCGAACGGCGTCCGCTGCCCTGTCGGTTCGACGACGAGCAGTTGCGATACCCCATCGCCGGAGGGCACGCCGCGCCCCAGACCTGTCTCGAGCTCGGTACCACCAACGACAGCGCCATAGGCCTGGCCGAGGCTCAGGATGCCCGTGTCGAGATCGAAGCCCAGGTGGTCGACATCCGCCGAGTCGTCGGCGATCGAGAAGCGCACCGTGAATTCCGAGATCGGCGCGGCTGCTAGCTCCACGTGAAGCATCCCGCCATGCGGCAATGCGCCCATGGCCTCCCAGTTTCCGACGTACTGATTGTGATGCGCGGCGATCTCTTCGAGGGGATCCGGCGGCAGCGGCGGCGGCGGATTCGGAGCCACCGGGCAACCCGCCAGCGCAGACAGGATACCAACCAGCCCGAGCAGCATACGAAACGTCATGGGGCAGACTCCGATCACAGCGCGAGCTCGTAGACGCCCCACGGAACCCAGATCCCGCCCGCGGCGAGTTGGCGACCGAACGAGTACAGGCGGCCATGATCGTTCTGCACCCAGGTGAAGCTGGGGGTCACGAACCGCGAGACATCGCTCCATGACGTGCCGTCCAGCCGCCGGAGGTGAGTCACGTCGAGGAGATACGGCGGATAGTCGACGGTTACCTCCTCGGGGACATTCTGCGCGGCCCACAACGTTCCATCCTCGTCCACGCGAAACTGGGGCCGGAGCTGGGGCGCGGGTCCCGGATCGACGGCCTCGGGCACGATCGGGAAGCTCGTCCCTTCCGGCAGTCTCCATGGACCATCGACATATGCGATGTCGCTGCGCGGATTCGTCAGCACGCCGGTCGCGCCACAGTAACGTCCGACGACGACGCTGCAATCGAACACGCGGTGCGCGACGGTCGTGCCCGCCGGAATCGCCACGAGCGTCGTGCCGGTGAGAAACACGGTGCCATCGCCGCGGACGCTCATCCCCGTGATGACGACATTGCCCACGCCCGGAATGCTGGTCATCTGCCCGGCGCTTGCCGCGTACTCGCCGACGATCTCGGGTGTGGGATTTCCGCGAGATCGGCGGAGCAGCACGCGCGCCGCGGTACTCGTGCCGTCGGCGTGCGCCTGGATCGAGTCGCCGAGTGCGAACACCGTTCCCGCGCGGTCGATCTCTACGTTGGTAGCGATGAACGTGGAGTAGACGCGCGGGTCCGCGGCGTCTACGTTGTAGCGGTCGGGAAGCTCGACGTTCGTCCACGTCGAGCCGGACTCGAGCGAGAGCATCGCGAGCGCATTCGCTCCACCGTGCAGAATCAAATTCCCCGCACCGTCGCGGAGAATCCGCCCCGAGTTGGCATCGAGCGGCCCGCCGAACCGCTCCGCGGCTTGCGCGCGCGCGTTCCAGCGCACGCTCTCCATCGGCCCGACGAGGAGCAGGTTGTCCATCGCATCGAACCCGTACCCTCCGGCGGTGTATTCGAAGCGGCCCGCCACGGGTGTGAAGGAACGCAGGGAATCCGCGTCATCCGGTCCGCACGCCGCGAGGGCCAGCGCCATCAGGGAACCAACCAGCAGGTCGTCAAGCACGGTACTTCTCGTCACGTTCGGTCCAGAGTACCGCAATTGGGGGTCGGTAAACGACTCGTAACCGTGCGAGCCGTTCGGATGCGGCCGCGCCGAGGTTGACCGATGGCCAGCACGCCACCTCCGGCCATCGTGAGGATCGACGCGGGCAACCTCTTGCGTGCCATCGCCATCCCGTTCAGCGAGTTCGATATCACCGTCACCACGGTCGACTGGGCTCGAGTATCCGTGGAGGTTCAAAGCTGGCAGCTACCGCCCGTGGTCTCGACGGAGGGCACCCGGCGCGCGATCGAGATCACCGCCGACGGACGCCACGTGCTCGAAGTGCTCGAACGCGACGACAGCCTCGTGCTGCGCGTCACCGCCATCGACAAGACGTCATCGCGGATCGTCGTGCTGGATCGCGAATACCGGCCTGGCGCACCGGTCGAACTTCCGAAGCCGCAGATGATAGGTGCTCCACACGGGGTCGCGCTGATGAGCAACGGCGGCGTCCTCCGAGACTGACGGCTGTCAAACCGCAACCGGTATTCTGTCCCCATGAGGCGGTCACCATCGTAGCAGCGCAGATTCGTGGTAACGCGCTGCCATGCGGGCATGGTTCGTCGCGGTCGTGCTGGTGGCTGCGTGCAGCGGCAAGGACAAGGACTCGGACAAGGCCTTCGCGGCTGAAGCCGCGAAGGTCGCCGCGAGCGCCCCCAAGGTCACGGTCGCGACGGTCCTCGCGAAGGACGTCGGCAAGCCGCCGTTCCTCTACCTCGTCGACGACGCGGGCCTGGTCCGCCTCGGCGCGGCGAACAGCTGGGCCGATCTGGACGCTAACAAGTTCCGCATCGCGAGCAGGGCAGGTCCGCTCGAGCGAGTCGGTCGCTTCGTACGCGCCGAGGAAGCGCTTGGGATCGATCGGGACGAGGCCGTCAAGGCCTGGGACGAGCTGGCTGCCGGCGAGATCGATCTCGCTGCCCTCGAGGAGACCGCGCGGTCGCGGGGTGTGGACCAGGACGATCCACCGCCGGTGGAGGAAGAGGACCAGCCCGACGACGGCGCGGCCGAGAGCGGCGGCACCGGCACGTCCCCCACGCTCGACGAGGAGCGCAGGCGGAAGCAGGAGTCCGGTCGCGCGGAGGGGCTGCCCAAGATGAGAATGAACGAGGACGACCCGCAGATCGCGCGCCAGCGCGCGATCGAGCAGACGCGTGCCGCCGGCCACCGCGGCAGCTACGGGACCTTGCCGTATGCGGCCCCAGTCGAGCCGTTGCCGCACGAGGACGGCAGGCCGACGCGCGTCGCGAGGGTCGCGGGCCTGGTCGCGCCCGGCGGCAAGCTCGATCGGCTGCGCGTGATGATCGTCATCGCGCCGACGGCGAAGGCGACCAAGCTCATCGCGCTCCTGCACGCGACCGACGCCGCGGTCGCGGTCTCGCACGATGGCAAGCTGCGGCCGCTGCACCTCCAGTTCTGGTCGCGCGAGGCCGATCTGCCGGCGCCTTGGCTCGAGGCCCGCGTGACGGCGAATTCCCTCGTGATCGAGGCCGTGCCGGATACGCCGATCGAGGTCACGGCCGTCGATGCGAAGCTCCTCGCCGCGGCAATCGACAGGGCCCGAACCGTGCGCGGGCGGGAGAACTCTACCCCCGTCGATGTGCTCGTCGACGGAGATCTCGACGTGCAGCATCTGATCGACGTCGTCGTGGCGCTCGATCTCGCCGGCGTCCGGGTGATCGGCATGGGCTCGATGCCGTCCGCCGAGCAACTCGCTCGTCGCGGTCATCGCATTCCCATCGCGGCGTTCGGCATGCCGAATGCGCAAGGAGATCTCGACAAGGCGCTCATCCGCAGCGTCGTGAAGTCGAGCAGGTCGAAGATCACGGCGTGCTACGCGACCGCGCTCGAGACCAACCCGGCGCTCGCCGGCACCGTCCAGGTCCAGTTCTTCATCAAGCCTGATGGCACCGTGGCGAC
>JAYVLW010000138.1:0-4035 GCA_043759315.1 Myxococcales bacterium | reverse complement strand
CCCGAGCACGTGTTCCGCGACCGAGGCGATCACGACTGGGGGCCGTGGAAGCGGTTGTGGATCGACTTCCTCGATCATGCCGATTTCGCCGCCCGCTGTGGGCCCCGGTAGGCTTGCCCGACAAGCAGCGCTTCTATCGCATGGCTCGTCGCTCTGCGACCCAGACCGATGCAATCCTCGCCATCTTCCGAGCGCCGCAACTCCGTCTCCCCGGAGCTCATCGAACCGGCACGCGAGCTCATCGTCCGCGTCGTCTCGATGCTCGCTCGACTCGCCAGCAAATAGTCGCCGGGCACGGGCACGGGCACGGGCACGGGCACGGGGCAGCTTGACCTCGAAACGCTTCGCGTTTCTCAGCAACCTGCTACGGCTTCCCGATCCCGATCTTGATCGGCTTGCTGGGCGCCGAGAGGCGGCCGAACTTGTCCACCCAGCGAACCGTCACTCGTTCGCCGACCTTGCTCTCCACGGTTCCGTTCGGCAACGCAGAGCACCGTTGTTGTGCGTAGACGACCACGTCGGTCGCGCCCCCGCTCACGCTCGCGAACGAGCGGGCTCGCTTGCCGTTCGCGCTGAAGACGACGAGCGCGAGCGCGTCGGTCGGCACCGGTGTGCGAAGGGCGACCTGGACGGACGCGAAGTTTCCACGCAGTCCCCGGCGCGTGGTGTGACGGATGGTGCTGACACTTGGTGCCGCAAGCTCCGCGATCTTCCCTGATACCGATGTGACCGTCGCGCGTGCCTTCGTTCCGTCGTGCAGCTCGGCAGCCGTGACGGACGGGGGCAAGCGGTAGAGCACGAGGCCTGGTGCAAGTGCCACCATGTCGGGCTTCTCCGACCCGGTGCTTGTCTTGAACTGCCACGTCGGTTGCAGCGCTTCGCCCTCGTCCGGGCCGACGCCGTCGACCGTCGTCGAGACGACGAGGCCGCCCTCCGGCGGCGCGGCGACGGCATCGTTCAGGACGGTTGGATGCTGCGCGACGCGGACGCACAGCGCGTGTGCTCGCAGAGGAACGAGCAGCGTGATCGCGAGGGACAGCCACCGTGCGTTCATTCCCGCGAGCATGACACATCGTTGCTCGTGCCTGCGGCGAGCGGACTACTCGGGCATCCGCTCGGCCACGACCGCGATCGGGATCTCCGCGCGGTTGCGCCACACGATCACGGTGGTCGCCTGGCCCGCCGGCGACGAGGCGACGAGCCACGGCAGCGTGCGGTGATCGACGGGGTGCTCGCCCCACTTCATGATCACGTCGCCGGCGCGCAGCGCGGAGCGAGCGGCGGGCGAGGACGGCACGACCTCGGTGATGTACGCGCCGCCCTTGCGGGGGACGCCGAGCTGCTGCGCGAGGTCGGCGGTGACGGGCTTGACCTTCGCGCCGAGCCAGCTGCGCGAGACCTGGCCGTTGTCGCGGAGCGAGTCGACGACTTCCTTGAATCGGTTGATCGGCAGCGCGAACGACAGCTCGCCGGGGCGGTCGCCGGTCGCGATCGCGATGCCGATGACCTGACCGGCGGTATCCATCACCGGACCGCCGGAGTTGCCGCGGTGGATGCGTGCGTCGGTCTGCAGGAACAGGCGGAACGTGCGGTAGCCCATGCCACGGTCCTGGAGGAGCGAGCCGGCGGCGTCGCGGCCGGTGGAGGACAGCACACCCGCGGAGGCGGTGACCTCCTCGCCGAACGGGTTGCCGAGGACGACCACCCACTCGCCGATCTTGAGATCGTTGGAGTCCCCGAGTGGGAGAGGCGTGAGCCGCGGGCGATCGACGGACAGCAGTGCGAGGTCGAGGTTGACGTCGCGACCGATCACTTTGGCGGGGACCTCGGTGGTGTCGTCGAGCACGACGCGCAGCTCGGGCGCGGCCATCGCGATCTTGTAGGTGGTGACGACGTAGACCCCCTTGGCCTCGACGAGGAACCCGGTGCCCAGGCTGACGTCGGCGGTGGTCTCGGGAGCGCCGGGGAACATCGCGGCCGGGCCGGACTTCACGGGCTGTGCGGCGCGGATCGCGACGACGCTGCGGCGCGCGGTGGCGACGAGATCGACGAACGAGCTCGGCACGGCCGGGTACATGCGAGTGGTCTCGGGAGCGCGCTCCGTGACACCGCTGCCGATGCCGGGGTTGGATGCGGGGCCGGGATCGGGTCCGACGCGCTCCCGACACGCGGCGGCGCCCAGGGAGGAGACGAGCAGCAGCGCCGCAGCGAGACGCACGCTACTTGGGCGCCTTCTCGACATCGACCACCGCGACGCGGAGATCGTAGATCAGGCTCGCGAGCAGCTTCGCCTCGGCTTCTTCCAGGTTGCCCTTCGTCTTCTGCTCGAGCATCGCGAGCACGTCGACGAGGTGGCGGGCCGTCTCGAGATCGCGCGGGAGAGGCTGGCCATCCGGTGCCGGCATCTTGCCGAGCGCGATCAGCGCGGTGGAGGCCAGCGAGAGGACGTGGGTCGAGAAGTCGACCTGCGCCAGGGCCACCGGTTGCTCTGCCATGTGCCCGAACATACGCCACGCCCGGGGTGCACGGAATACGCGTGGCCGCCTTGGGGTTGCCTGTGAGTGGAGACGGGCATCCCCGCTGGTCTTGTGACACCCTCAGGGGGGTCCATGGACACCCTGACTGATCCAGTTCTCGCCACCAGCACGCGGTCGGGCCCTCCCGGCGCCAATGGTGCTCCGTCGATCGATGTCGAGCTCTTGACCGAAGAGGTCAAGCAAGCGAGCGCGTTCCTCGACGATGTGTTCGCGCAGGTCGGCCGCGTCGTCGTTGGCCAGCGCGACATGGTCGAGAGGATCATGATCGGCCTGCTCACCGGAGGTCACTGCCTGATCGAAGGCGTCCCGGGCCTGGCGAAGACGCTGACCGTGAAGACGCTCTCGCAGACGATCAACGCCTCGTTCCAGCGCATCCAGTTCACCCCGGATCTGCTGCCCGCCGATATCACGGGCACCATCATCTACAACATGCACACCGGGCAGTTCACGCAGAAGCGTGGCCCGTTGTTCGCGAACCTCGTGCTGGCCGACGAGGTGAATCGCGCGCCCGCGAAGGTCCAGTCCGCGCTGCTCGAGGCGATGCAGGAGCGCCAGGTCACGATCGGTGACACCACGCACCAGCTCCCCGATCCGTTCCTCGTCCTCGCCACGCAGAACCCGATCGAGCAGGAAGGCACGTTCCCGCTTCCCGAAGCGCAGCTCGATCGTTTCATGCTCCTCATCAAGGTCACGTACCCGACGGCAGCGGAGGAGCGCGGCATGCTCGACCGCATGGCCACCCTCGACGTGCCGGTCGCGAGCGAGTGCGCGACCATCGAGCAGGTGAAGGCCGCGCGCCGCGTGGTCTCGCAGATCTACATCGACGACCGCGTGCGCGACTACATCGTCCACATCGTGCAGGCGACCCGCAAGCCCCGCGAGTACGGCCTCGGAGAGCTCGCGCCCCTCATCGAGTACGGCGGCTCGCCGCGCGCCACCCTCTCGCTCGCGGTCGCGGCGCGCGCGCACGCATTCATCAACCACCGCGCCTACGTCACGCCGGACGACATCAAGGCGATCTCTCTCGATGTCATGCGCCACCGCGTCTCCGTCACCTACGAGGCCGAGGCGGAGGAGGTCAGCTCGGAGGACGTGATCCGTCGCGTCTTCGAGTACCTCCCCGTGCCGTAGCGATGCCACTCACCACCGCGGAGCTGTTCAAGAAGGCGAAGAAGATCGAGATCGCTTCGCGGCGGCTCGTCGACGAGACGCTCTCGGGGCAGTACCACTCCGTGTTCAAGGGGCGTGGCCTGATCTTCTCCGACGTGCGCCCCTACTATCCGGGCGACGACGTTCGCTCGATCGACTGGAACATCACGGCGCGCATGAACGCCCCGCACGTCAAGCAGTTCGTCGAGGAGCGCGACCGCACGGTCAACCTCATGGTCGACATGAGCGCCTCCGAGTACTTCGGCTCGCAGGGCACCGCGAAGCGCGAGCTCGCGGCCGAGCTTGCCGCGGTCGTCGCGTTCTCGGCGATCAAGAACAACGACCGCGT
>JAYVLW010000137.1:0-5775 GCA_043759315.1 Myxococcales bacterium | reverse complement strand
AGCGCACTGCTGGCCGCCGCCGCGCACGAAGTACTGCCCACCATCCAGCAGCTGGTGATCGTCGCCGAGCCCGAGAGCGCCGCGGCACGCGTCTACGAGCGCGCCGGCTTTCGCACGACCGAGCAGGTCGCGTCGGCGTGCCGCTATCCGAAGCTCGGACCTTAGGGCGTACACGACAGCGGCACGGCCATCGGGGTCGCCACGTCGGACCGCTGGCCACTGCCCAGCTGACCGCTGTCACCGTTGCCCCAGCACGCGATCTGGCCAGTCGCGAGCGCCGCGCATGCCGCCGACATACCGCGCGCGATCAACCTGGCGTCGGCGAGCCCGCTGACCTCGACCGGCAGCGACGAGGCGGGTGCACTCCCGTTACCGAGCTCGCCGTGATCGCCCACGCCCCAGCAGTACACCCGACCATCGGTCAGCCGGGCGCACGTACCACGCGCACTGGCCGACAGCGACACCGCCGCGGCGGGCAGCGCGACCGGCTTGGGCAGCGGCTGATCGACGAGCATCGACTGCCCGCACTCGCCGCCATCGTTCCGCCCCCAGCAGTAGACCTGACCACTGTCGACGATCGCGCACGTGTGCTCGAGCCCGGCCGCCACGTCGAGCGGCCCCCCCGCGAGCATGACCCCGAGACCGGCGACATCGCGATTCGTCGTCGAGCCATCCCCGAGCTGCCCGTGCGCGTTCGCCCCCCAGCACGTCAGCGCGGCGACGGTACCGGGGCTATGGATCGCGCACGAGTGCTGGCCACCTGCGGCGACTCGCGTTGGATTGGTCAGGTTCGGCACCGGAGTCGGCGACGTCCGCATCGGCGCTCCGGCGACGCCGAGCTGCCCGGTGGCATCGGAGCCCCAGCACGACACGCCTGCGCCGTGGAGCGCGCACACGTGACTCGTTCCGATCGACATCGCGACCACACCGACGAGCCCCGGGATCACGACAGGTGAAACGCTCGGCTCCGGATGGATCTGGCCATCGCCGATCTGACCGACCTGTCCGCGTCCCCAGCACGCGGTCGCGATCGCCGAGAACACACACGTCGTCCGATCACCGGCAGCGACGCCGACCGGCGTGAACGGCAAGCTCGGCGAGATCGGCGTCGGACGCGAGCGCCGCGTGCCATCGCCGAGCTCGCCCTCGGCGTTGCGCCCCCAGCAGCTCAGCACCGAGGCCTGCACCATGCACCCGTGCTGATGCCCCATCGCGAGGAACTCCGCGGGCGTCGGACTTGCGCCCCACCGCTGGGGCATCGTCGCGATCGCGCGCGAGCCGCGGCCGAGCTGCGCTTCGGTGTCGCGGCCCCAGCACAGGATCTGATCCTCCGTGAGGCCGCAGACGTGGTGATACCCGACGGAGAGCGCGGACATGGTGACGCCCGCGATCTGCCCCGCGACCGCGCGCGTATCGAGCGCGCCGTCGCCGAGGAACCCATCGTTACCGGCACCCCAGCAGGTCACGCTGCCATCGCGTCGCCGCGCACACGCCGCGCGCGAGCCGGCGCCAATATCGACCGCGTCTGCGATCACCGGACCGCGCAGCGTGAGCGCGTCGACGAAGGTGCCGTCGCCGAGCCCACCGAGATCGTTGTCGCCCATGCAGCGCACGCTGCCACCCGGATCGAGGGCGCACGACGACCGCCCTCCACCGTCGAGTGCGGCGACGGTCCCGAGCGCGGGAACCACGATCGGTACGCTGCGAACATCCATCAGCGGCGGCCCGGTCTCGCCACTCGCGGCGCGCCCCCAGCACCACGCCGCGTTCGCCGCATCGATCGCGCATGCATGACGGTGCGCCACCGCGAGGCCGTGGACGTTCGTCAGCCCCGGGACGCGCACCGGGACGTGGGTATCGGCGGCGTTGATGCCGTTCGAGATCGCGCCCCAGCAGCTCACGCCGCCATCGCTCGTGTGCACGACGCATGCGGCGTGGGACCCAAGCGACAGCTCCGTTGCCGTGTCGTTGCCGAGCATCACCAGACTCGGCCCACCGGTGAGGACGTTCGTGCCGTCGCCGAGCTGGCCCGAGCCGTTATCGCCCCAGCACTCGACGCGGTTGTCCTCGAGCCGTGCGCAGGCCACCTGGCTGCCGACCTCGATCTGCACCGCGGGCGCCAGCAACGCGATGTGCGCGGGCGACAGCGTGTAACCGCCCGGGACTGCCGGATTCGATTCGCGCTGTTCGTTGTGGCCCCAGCACCAGACGCCACCGTTGGCGTCGATCGCGCAGCTCGACGACCGGCCGGCCGAGATCCCTCGAAAGCAGGAGGTCGGGGGCGGCCCCCCGTCGCCACTCCCACCATCTCCCGAGCCGAGCGGGTCGAAGCTGAGCCGGCCGCAGCCGGCGGCCAGCATCGCCACCACCGCCACCCGCATCGTCACCGCGCGATCTTCGCGATCACGATCGTCAGGAGCAGCGCGGCCACGATCGCACCGACGAACAGCGCCGCAAGCACCCACTTCGGCAACGCGCGGGCCGGCATCGCGGCCGCCTCCGCCCAGTTGACCTGCTGCGGGTACTGCTGCCCGACCGGAGACATCAGGTGTGCGCCTTGCTGCCCGCTGTTGTCGTGCTGCGGCTGCTGGTAGGGCCGCTGCTGCGGCGCAGGCTGCGGCTGGCCGAACTGCATCGGGCCCGGATTCGACGCCGGTGGCTGCATCGGCTGCGCGCCCGAGCCACGCGAGGACGGCTGGCTCGGAAAGATGTCAGCGCCGCGCGCGATGTTCTCGCTCAGCTCGGGGGTCATCACCGGATAGCCCGCCGGCGCCGGCACCGCGTTGCGTTGCATCGTCGCCTTGTTCGCCATCGGCGACACGCCGCTCGGCACCCCATGGTTCGGATCCACCAGCCGCCCGCCGAGCTCCGTGCGCGCCTCCGCCAGGTTCGCTGGACGATCCATCGTGGGCGGCTCGGGTTCCGCGATCATCGTCGGGAGATGGGAGTAGTTCGGGAATCCCCCGGCCGCGGGACTCGCCGGCGCCGTAGGTGCTGCGACCGGGCCCGACGGGGGCGCCGGCAGCGGCAGCGGTCCCGATGGCGGCATGATCTGCCTGGCGGGCGCCCCCGGCTGCCCCCTCAGGGCGACCGTCGGACTGGTCTGCGGTGACGGTGCATGCGCGGGCTGCGGGATCGGCGCCGGCTCCGGCTGCGTACGAGGCGCCGCCTTCGCGGGCATCGGCGTCGGTCGGGCCTCCATCTCCTGCAGGCGCTCGAGAGGATTGGACTCGATGCGCGTCTTGTCGGCCGGAATCTCGTCGTCGTCGCTCGTGTTGTTGCCGCCTTGCTCGCCACGGAGGTCCGAGAGTGCATCCGAGAGCGAGTGCGAGCTCGGGCGATCGAGCATCATGTCGCCGGTCGCGAGCGAGATCGATTCGTCGTCGCCGCCCTTCTCGCTCTTGCCGCGACTGATATCCAGCGTCGCCTGGCGCTTCGCTTCTTCCTCCTCGGCGCTCCACTGCACGCCGGTATCCACCGAGAAATCCCGCCCGGAGATCAGCTCGCGCATGCGCGCGCCGTGCTCCTCGATCTCCTGCGCGAAGCTGGCGTCGAAGAACCGCGCCACGTCGCCCGGACCGGATCCCTTGCCGCGGTGATGCAGGTACCCGAGCAACGCGTCACCGAACGCCTCGGCGGTCGGATAGCGGTGGTCCTTGTCCTTCGCGACCGACTTCATGATCAGGTCATCGATCGCCGGATCGAGCTCGACGTTGAGCCGCGACGGTGACTCGACCTGGCAATCGATCACCGCCTGGTAGGTCTCGTACGGCGACGGCCGCTTGAACAGCCGCCGCCCGGTCAGCAGCTCGTGCGCGATGACACCGAGCGCGAACACGTCGGTGCGCCGATCCACGTTCGCCGCCACGCACTGTTCGGGCGACATGTACGCGAACTTGCCCTTGATCGTTCCGGTCCGTGTCTTCGTCTCGCGTAGCTCGGCCTTCGCGATGCCGAAGTCCACGACCTTGACCACGCCCTCGAAGCTGACGACGAGGTTCTGCGGCGAGATATCGCGGTGCACGATGTTGAGCGCCTTGCCGTTGATCGCGCGCTCGTGCGCGTAGTGCAGCCCCGCGCACGCCTGCGCCATCATGTTGAGCACCAGCGGCGCCGGAATGCGCCCGCCCGGCAGCCGCTCGCCGGCGCGCCGCACCACCATCGCCAGCGACAGGCCGGCGAGGAACTCCATCACCATGTAGTAGCGATTCTCGTGCTCGCCCAGCTCCATCGTCTGGACGATGTTCGAGTGATCGAGGTGCGCCGCGAGCCGCGCCTCGTCGAGGAACATCTTGACGAACTCCTGATCGTCCGCGAGATGATCGTGCAGGCACTTCACCACCACGTACTTCTCGAAGCCCGCGGCTCCGCCGATCCGCGCGAGGTAGATCTCCGCCGTCCCGCCGAGCGCCAGGAGGGCAAGGATCTCGTACTTGCCGAGTCGCTTTCCGAGGAGCGACCCGGCCCCCGCCGGGATACCGGACATTGGGCGCAATCATACCCCGTCTGTCGGGAAAGCGCGCTCCCGGCCACCTCGGCCCCTGGGAGGCAGCTGCTCGGTCTCGAATCGCCTTGATGAGTGACTCGAAGTCGGTGACCGCGAACTTCGAGCGCTTCGATCCGTCGTCGGGCACTCCGCTGCCCGACCCGGTCCCTGGCCCGCGCCGCTAGCGCGCGCGCTGCGCGACCTCGCCGGCGTTCTTTGACCGCGCGGAAAGCACCGATTCTCCTCTTCCGAGGTAATCCTCCACCCGCATGACACTCGAGGATCAGCTGGCGAAGCTCGGCGAGCTCGGTATCACCCTCGCACCGGGGATCACGATCGACGACGTGCTGTTCTCGTTCTCGCGCGACGACTACGAGACCAAGCCGTTTGGCCTGATCTTGTTCGTTCTCGGCGTCGAGGTCGAGCGCGAGCCGTGGGGCCGACGGTTCTGCCAGGCCGCCTGGAACTTCGACACCGAGTGCATCGCTGGCGACGGCGCCTACGTGGCGATCGCACGCGAGCTGTGCCGAGTTGCGGGCCGCCCCGATGCGTTCTCGGGATTGCGCGACCACGTCGACCTCGAGAGCGGAGAGGCGTGGGTCGAATACACCGTCGACGGCAAGCAGCGCCGCTGGACCGTCGAGGTCAACGACGACTGGGCCGATACGCTGACCGTCGCGTACATGATGGGCGACCTCGAGCGCGACGACCGCAAGTTCCGCTCGAAGGACAACGGTCAGGCGATGGTCCTCTACTACCTGACCGACGCCGATGCCGCGCGCCTCTCCGACCTCGCCGGCGAGAGGCTCACCACCGTCACCGATCCCGAATAGCTCCGAGGATAGGCGAATCGATGCAGCCTTTCGGGTCCGCGAATCCGCCAGGGCTTCGCGAGAATGGGACCCGAGGGGGCGTCCAGGGTTACGGCATCATCGAGGCCAAGGGCCTCGAGATGGTGCTGACGTTCGGTACCCGGCAGCGAGCCAGCTACTCGGTCTTCGAAGCCAGAAGGCGCTCGAGGCTCAGCTCGAGCTGCGATGCGACGAGTGGAACCACATCGCCGACATCCGCTTCCGGGACCCCGAGCCGTCTCCCGAGTGCGCGGCGAACAGAACGGGCAAGATCGTCGCGCGCCTGGACGATCCATCGAGCTGCCGTCGCGCGATGTACGCCGTAGATCACACCGATGCGGTCGATCCCGAGCCGCTTGACGATCGTCAGGCCGAGCAAGCTCCGTTGGCGCGCTGGAAGGTCGCGGATCGCTGCTTCGAAGGCGGCCTTGAAGGATA
>JAYVLW010000136.1:0-61566 GCA_043759315.1 Myxococcales bacterium | reverse complement strand
GCGGCTTCGCGGGGCTGCGGCGCTGGAACGCGCGGACCACGTGACCATCGGCGCGGAGGCGCTGGACGATCGCGCTGCCGAGCGAACCGGACGCGCCGGTGACGAGCGTTGTCATCGTGCGGCCTTCCGCTGCGCGATCTGGTCGACGATCCGCGTGACCTCCGCGACGCGTGCCGCCCAGGTCTCGGTCGTCATCGCGGCCGAGCGGGCACGGCGGGCTGCCGGCGTGGTGTCGGCGAGGGCGCGCTCGGTGGCCGCGATGAAGTCGTCGGGGGTCGTCGCGATCTCGCACAGGCTCGCGTATCGCATCACCTCGGGCACCGCCGTGGACACCACGGGGATCCCGGCGGAGAGGTACTCGCGGAGCTTGAGCGGGTTGACGAACGCCATGCGCTCGTCGATGCGATAGGGAATCATGCCGACGTCGAAGCCCTTGCAGTACGCGGGCAGCTCGTCGTGGCGCTTCTGGCCCAGCAGGTGAACATTCGGCAGCCCGCGGAGCGCCGTGATATCCGCGAGCTGCTGTCCGATCAGGACGATCTGCCAGGCGGGTCGGTTCCGCGCGACGTGCGCGATCAACTCGAAGTCGACCCAGGTCTGCAGCGTGCCGTAGAAGCCGATCCGCGGATGGGGGAGGGACACGATGTCGGCGGGCTCCACCGTGGCGTCGTCGAGGGCGCGGGCAAACAGCGCGTGGTCCACGCCGTGCGGCGAGACGAAGGTCGCCTCGTGGTACGTACGCTTCGCATCGGCGAGGGCGTGGTTGATCGCGAACACGGCGTCCACCCGATCGAGGAGCTTGCGCTCCGCCGCCACGGTCTGCGCCTTGTCGAGGTAGGAGAACATCGACCACTCGTCCACGCAGTAGTAGACGGACAGGCTCTCGCCGAGCGTGCCGACGTAGTCCGCGGTATTCGGCAGGAACGTCCACAGCTGGAAGTCCTTGATGCCGAGGCGCAGGCGCAGGGCGCGGATCGTGGCGCGCAGCACCTGGCGATTGATCGTGCGGGCGATCGCCGAGTGCGGCAGCGGGAGCACGAGCGGCGACATCACCCACAGATCGTTCTCCACGTTCTGCGGCCCCTGCACGAACTCGCCGAGCTTGCGCTTGATCTTCCCGAGGTCGCGGCCGGACGACAGCTTCGGCGTGCGCGTGGCGAGCGAGTTCAACCACAGCACGCGGCGCGTCTTCGCCAGCTCGCGCAGGACGTGGTGATTCGAGGTGGGGTCCTCGTGCCAGTCCTTGGCGAAGGCAACGATCGGCGTCAACACGACGATGCACAGTACAACGCTGGCAACCGACGCGGAGCCACGTCATGGTGCGGACAGCGTGAGAGCCGCCGTCGTCATCGTGGGCCTGGCCGCCACATGTGCGCTCCCGCCCGGGTGCCGCCGGAAGGTGGATCCTGGCCCCGACCTCCAGATCGTCGGCGAGTCCACGCGGGTGCGGCTCGAGGATCCGTACCCGGCGCGCACGCCGTGGCTCGTCGACGGCACCGTCGAGCTGGTCGCGGCGCGCGGGGAGACCCTCGGTCTCCAGGTCCTCCATCGCACGGCGGGGCCCACGTCCATGGTGTTCGACGACGGCAACGTGCAGGTCGCCGCCTACGACGTCGAGAGCTTCCCGGTGAGGCGCGCGTCGACGGAGATGTACGGCGGCGGTCGCACGGGCACGTTCGCCGATGGGCTACGGCCGGCGAAGTCCGCGAGCACGAACCCGGCGTATCTCGAGGTTCGCCCGTCGGCGACGCTCGCAGCAGGGACGTACAAGGGACAGCTGTTTGTCGGTGACCGGCAGCTCCCCGTGACGTTGACGCTCGTCCCGGTGGTGATGCCACACGGCGAGGCGCGGGTGTGGGCGTACGAGGATCCGCGCGAGCTGGCGTGGGCGAGCGGTGCGCCGCCGACGATCGTCGTGCCGGCGACGCCGACGGAGCAGGAGCGATCGTGCGCGAGCATGTTTGCAGCGCACGGCGTGGGGTTCATGCCAGACCTTCACGTCGAGTGGTGGGATCAGCGGAAGGCCGACCTTCCGGACCTGCGCGACCTGCCGGTGGTGATCCCGACCGAGCCGGCCGCGGCGGCGACGGCCGTCAAGGCGTGGATCGCCGCGACCGCGGGTACCCGTCACCTTCCGTTCGCGATCCCGGTCGACGAGCCGGGAACACCGGAGAAGCGCGCGCAGGTCATCGAGCTCGCGAGGGTGGTGCGCGCTGCTGGTGGAGGACCCAAGACGTTCCGGTTCGCGGTCACCGACGACCCGCGGCCCGAGTACGGTGATCTGATCGACCTCTACATCTCGCTGCGCACGCCGCGCTCGGCGGGCGGAGCGCAGTGGACGTACAACGGTGCTCCGCCGCGCGCGGGCTCGATGGTCCTCGACGCCGCGACGCCGGGGACGCGCTCGTGGGGCTGGATCGCGTACCGCTGGAACATCCCGGTCTGGTACGTGTGGGACGCGATCTACTGGCACGATCGTCACAACCGCGCGGGTGCGCCACCCCCCGGCAAGCCGCTCGATCCCACCGTCGATCCGACGAGCTTCGCGAATGACGAGGACCACGGCAACCTCGACGGCGTGCTCGCGCTTCCGGATCCGCACGGGTGTCGGTCCACGCTTCGCCTCGAAGCGCTGCGGCGCGGCCAGGACGATCGTCGCCTCCTCGAGCTCGCGGCGACATGCGATGCGGCCGCGACCGAAGCGCTCGTCGCGAGGATGGTGCCCGAGGCGCTCGGCGATGCGCCGAAGTCGGGCGACCCGTCGTGGCCGACCGACGAAGGTGCGTGGGAGCTCGCACGTCGCGAGGCGCTGCGCATCGCGACGTGCGCGAAGTGACTCAGCCGAGGCCGAACAGCTTGCGGATCGAGCTCATGATGCCCGGGGCCGGGGGACACTGGCAGCGGTCGGCCTGCGGCACGTGCGCGAGCACCTGCTCCACGTGGGCGCCACAGCCCGCCCAGGACGGCTTCTTACATCGGTTGCAGGTCACGGCTCGGCACATCGTGATGTTCCTTTACCAGCTAGAGCCGGCGAAGAGGAGAAGGGTTCGCCTGATCTGGAGGACGGGGTAGACTCCGCCAGCCGATGGACCGTGATGACGCCGACCTGATCTCCGCCGCGCGGGACGGCGACCGCGCCGCGATCGACGAGCTGCTGGCGCGCTACGAGCCCACGATCTATCGCTTCGGGCTGCGCATGTGCGGCAACGAGGATGCGGCACGCGAGGTGCTGCAGGAGACCCTGCTCGCCGCGTTCCGCTACCTGCCCGGGTTCCGCGGCGACGCCGCGCTCTCGACGTGGCTCTACCAGATCGCCCGGAGCTTCTGCATCAAGGAGCGCCGCGGCGATCGCCCGACGCAGTCGATCGACGATGCCGCGGGTGCCCAGCTTCCGGATCCCGCGCCTCAGCCCGATGCCCAGCTGCACGCGCGGGAGATCGGCGCGGCCCTGTCTCGCGCGATCGCCGTGCTGCCGCCCGAGCAGCGCGAGGTCCTGATCCTCCGCGATGTCGAGGGGCTCAGCGCCGAGGAGGCGGCGGCCGTCGTGGGCATCGAGGTCGGTGCGCTCAAGAGCCGGCTCCATCGTGCGCGGATGGCGCTGCGCGGGGAGCTCGCAACCGCGCTCGGTGATTCGCCCGATGTGGAGCCGTGCCCCGAGCTCGCACAGGAGCTCACCGCGTATGCCGGCGCCGAGATCGATCAGGCGACCTGCGTGCAGATCGAGAAGCACCTCGCGACCTGCCCCCGCTGCGCCGGAGCGTGCGACGCGCTCAAGCGCACGGTCTCGCTGTGCCGCCGGATCCCGGGCGACGCGGTCCCGGCGCCGGTCCGCGCGGCCGTCCGCGGCGCGATCCTGGCGGCGATCGCCGCACCGACCAATCGTTGAACCCGCGAATCCTCTGCCCACCGCGCGGCTCTCATCGCGTGGAGGCATGACCATGGCGATCCAGGACCTGACTGCAGATACCTTCGAATCCACCGTCGCGCAGGGCATCGTTCTCGTCGATCTGTGGGCCTCGTGGTGCGGACCGTGTCGCGCGTTCGCACCGGTGTTCACGGCCGCCGCAGCGCGGCACCCGGATGTGGTGTTCGCAAAGGTCGACACCGAGGCCGAGCAGCGGCTGGCGGGGGAGCTCGGGATCCGCGCGATCCCGACGCTGATGGCGTTCCGCGATGGTGTGCTCGTGTTCTCGCAAGCGGGAGCGCTCCCGGCCGCAGCGCTCGACAAGCTGGTCGCGCAGATCCAGGCACTGGACATGCAGGAGGTCCATGCAGAGATCGCCAAGACCGTGGGAACACGCGCGGTCGCACGTTGAAGGAGCCACCCATGATGCCAGCACTCAAGAAGTCCCTGTCCTCGGGCTACGAAGCGGCTCTCACGCAGGTCGTCGACGCCCTCAAGACCGAGGGGTTCGGCGTCCTCACCGAGATCGATGTTCGCGACACGCTCAAGGCCAAGCTCGGGATCGAGTTCCGGCGCTACAAGATCCTCGGAGCGTGCAATCCGCCACTCGCGCATCGCGCGCTCCAGGCCGAGCTCGACGTCGGCTTGATGTTGCCGTGCAACGTGGTGGTCTACGAGGACGACGCGGGGCGTGCGGTCGTGACCGCTGTCGATCCGACCCAGACCATGGCCGCGCAGCACGCGGGCCTGCTGCCGATCGCCGAGGAAGTTCGTGCCAAGCTGGCGCGCGTGCTCGAGCGGCTGACCTAGCGCGCACGGTCTGCGTGGCGCTCGGCTCGCTCTGCAGCGGATGCGCGCATCACAGCCAAGCTCTCATGCCGCCTCGCATCGAGGCGACCTTCGAGAAGCCGAGGGCGAGCAGTGCGAGCGCGGCCTTGGCCGACCGTCCTCCCGAGCGGCAGACCAGCACCACCGGAAGATCGCGGCGAGCGTCGACGAGGCGACCGGGGAACTGGCCCAGCGGGATCGCATCGGCCTCGCGGATCTTCGCGAGCTCGCCGACCAGCTCGTCGGGCTCGCGAACATCGACCACGGTGACTTCGGCGGTGTGCGCCTTGACCCACTCCGGCGCGATCTCGGGGATGCCGGCCGAGGTGACCTCGATCGGTGCCCAGCCGCGGTCGGGGTTCGGCGCGAGCGAGATCGGGTCAAAGCCGAGCTGCTGGTTGCGCGGGACCGCGCGGTCGATCTGCTTCGGGTAGGCGAGGTCGAGTCGGCTCATGATCCCGACGAACTCGGCTTCGGTCTGATCGCTACCGAGGCGCGGGTTGAACCGGCGCTCCTCGTCGACGGTGGTCACCGTGCGGCCCTGGTAGTCATGCCCCGGGTAGATCAACGTCGACGGTGGCAGGCTGAACAGCTTGTCGTGGATCGAGTGGTAGAGCTGCTGCGCGCTGCCGTGCTGGAAGTCCGTGCGGCCGCAGCCGCGGATCAGCAGCGCATCGCCGGTGAACGCCATCGCGTGGTCGAGCGTGACCAACGTCAGACATCCGGGCGTGTGGCCGGGCGTCTCGCGCACCTCGACGCCGTAGCGGCCGAACCGGATCACGTCGCCGTCCTTCACGAGCAGGTCGGCGCGGCCGACGCCGGCGCGCTCCGAGAGCACGGTCCGCAGCCCGAGGCGATCGCGCAGGGCACCGGTCGCCGTCACGTGATCGGCGTGGACGTGGGTGTCGAGCGCGTGGGTGAGCGTGAGCCCGAGCTCGACGACCAGCTTGACGTCGCGCTCGAGCTGCTCGAGCACCGGATCGATGATGATCGCCTCGCGGGTATCCTCGTCGGCGAGGAGATACGTGTAGGTCGAGGTCGCGAGATCGAATAGCTGACGAAACAGCATCGGTGGCTCCTGTTGCTCGTGAGAGCCAGGTCTCGCAGGAAGGATTCAGCCCCCGAGCAGTGTGGGGAGCTCCGCGCCGAGGATCACCCCCGCCATCGCCAGGATCAGCAAGCCAAACCAGCGCCGCAGCTGCGCGGGCGAGACGCGACAAGCGAGCCGTCCCCCGATCACGCCGCCGACGATCGCGGCCGCGAGCACCGCGCCCAGCACCGCGCCATCGAGGGTCACGGAGCTCACCGTCGCGCCGAACGCGACGAACGAGTTCAACGTGATGACCAGGAGCGAGGTCGCGACCGCTTCCTCCATCGCCAGGCCGACGAGCACCACCAGCGCCGGCACGATCACGAAGCCGCCACCCGCGCCCACGAAGCCCGTGATCGCACCGACCGCGAGCCCTTGCACCACGAGCCATACAGGCGCACGCCGGGATCCCGACCCGCTGCGCGGACGGAGCATCGCGATGCCCGCGACCACCATCAGCAGCGCGAACGCGGCGAGCAGGACTCCCGCCGGAACGTGCCTCGCCAGCCGGCCGGCGACATACGCGCTGACCATCGACGACGCGCCGAACACCAGGCCGATCCGCACGCGAACGCGGCCGGCGCGGAGATGCGGAATCAGGGTCACCAGCGACGTGGCGCCGACGACGAGCAGGGATCCGGTGATCGCGGCGTGGGTCTCGATCCCGAAGATGTAGTGGAGGGTTGGAACCGTCAGGATCGAGCCGCCGCCGCCGAACAGACCGAGCGAGGCTCCGATCAGCAGCGCCGCGCAGATACCCAGGATGAACATGGCCTTACCCCTCGGGAGAGCCACCCGGGGCACGAAGGGTTCGAGTCGAATTCCCGAATCGTTTCGAAGGGGACCGGCTCTGACCACCCAATGTCGGTTCCTTCGACCTCCGTCGTTCTCGGCACCCTGGTGGTGCTCATCGGTTGCAGCCGCTCTCACGAGCCTCCCGCGGACCCGCTCCCCGCCTCGCGTGCCGTGCGCACGGAGCCCGCGAAGCTCGTCACGCGGATGGTCGGCGAGGAGGTGATCGGCACCGTTCGTGCGAAGGACACCGTCGACCTGGCGCCCACGGTGATGGGCAAGATCATCGAGCTCCGCTGCGCCCTGGGGACTCACGTCAAGGCGGGCGAGCTGATCGCCCGGCTGTCGTTGCAGGAGCTCAACTCCCGCCTCGACCAGGCGCGCGAGTCCCTGGCGCAAGCGGAGCTCGAGCTCGCGCGGGTGACCAAGCTTCACGCGACGGGTGCGTTGCCGGGTGCGGAGTACGACGCCGTGGTGTCGCGTCACCGCATCGCGCAGGCGGCCCGCGCCGAGGCGGCGACCATGGCGGGCTATGCCGTGGTCCGGGCGCCGTTCGCGGGCGTGGTCACCGCGAAGCCCGCGAACGCCGGCGACATGGCGATGCCGGGGCGAGCGCTGTGCGTGATCGAGGACCCGAGCGCGTTGCGGTTCGAAGCCGCCGTGCCCGAGCAGCTCGCGCGGTCGTTCGCCGTGGGCAGCACGATCCAGGTCGCGCTCGACAGCGTCGACGTGCCGCTGTCCGCGACGGTGGCGGAGATCAGCCCCAACGCAGATGCGACGAGCCGGACCGTGCTCGTCAAGCTCGCCCTGTCGCCCGATCCGCGGGTGCGCGCCGGCGCCTTCGGTCGAGCGACGGTGCCGGCGAGCGAGGTCCGCGCACTCACGGTGCCCGATCGCGCGGTGATCCGGCGCGGACAGCTCGAGGCGGTCTACACGGTCGTCGATGGAACGGCGCGCATGCGGCTCGTGCGCAGTGGCCGCGTGGCGAACGAGCGCGTCGAGCTTCGCTCCGGAGTCCGCGAGGGCGAGCAGATCGTGATCGAGGGAGCCGAGGCGCTCGTGGACGGTCAGCCCGTGACGGTGACGCGATGATCCCCGCCGCAGCTTCCCTGGGGTTGGCGGGCCGGATCGCCAAGGCGTTCGTCGGCTCGAAGCTGACGCCGCTGCTCATCGTGGTCTCGGTGCTGCTCGGCCTCGGCGCCGCGGTGATCCTGCCGCGCGAGGAGGAGCCGCAGATCAAGGTCCCCATGGTGGACGTGCTGGTGACGATGCCGGGCGCGACGGCCGCCGAGGTCGAGCGCCGGGTGACGTCACCGCTCGAGCGCCTGATGTGGGAGATCGACGGGGTCGAGTATGTCTACAGCACGAGTCAAGCAGGCCGCTCGACGGTGATCGTGCGGTTTCGCGTCGGCGAGGATGTCGAGCGCTCGCTGGTGAAGCTGCACCAGAAGCTGATCGGCAACGGCGACAAGATCCCACCGGGGGCGTCGACGCCGCTGATCAAGGCGCGGTCGATCGACGACGTGCCGATCCTCGCACTGACGTTTCACTCCAAGGTCTACGACCACGACGCGCTGCGCCGGGTCGCGGCCGAGGTGGAGGCGCGGGTCAAGCGCGCGACGGATGTGTCGGAGACCAAGCTGATCGGTGGGTTCCGCCGGCAGGTCCGCGTTCGCCTCGATCCCACGGCGCTCGCGGCGCGGGGGCTCGGGCTGACGGATGGGTTGCGCGCCGCGCTGGCGGCGAACCACCAGGCGACCGTGGGCGCGTTCACCGCGCACGATCAGGACATCCTCGTCGAGGCCGGCGGGTTCTTCGCGACCGCCGAGGACGTCGGTGACACCGTGATCGGCGTGCACGCCGGCACGCCGGTGCACCTGCGCGAGGTCTCCCGCATCGAGGACGCGACCGAGGAGCCGACGCAGTACGTGTTCTTCGGTCTCGGGGGGGCGTCGACCCGCGCTCCGGGAGACGAGCCGGCGGTGACGCTCTCGATCGCGAAGCGGCCCGGGACCAACGCGATCGTCGTCGCCGATGCGGTGCTCGCCGAGGTGGCCCGGCTGAAAGGGACCGTGATTCCGGCCGACATCGGGGTGACGATCACGCGCGACTATGGGGAGACCTCGTCCGAGAAGTCGAACGAGCTGCTGTTCCACATGGCGATCGCGATCGTCAGCGTGTCGCTGCTGGTGCTGTTCATGCTCGGCTGGCGCGAGTCCCTCGTGGTGGCGATCGCGATCCCTTCGACGCTCGCGCTCACGCTGTTCGTGTTCTACCTGGTCGGCTACACGCTCAACCGGATCACGCTGTTCGCGCTGATCTTCTCGATCGGCATCCTCGTCGATGACGCGATCGTGGTCGTCGAGAACGTGGTGCGCCATCGCGACCTCCCGGAGAACCGAGGTCGGTCGCTCCGCGACATCGCGATCCGCGCCGTCGCGGAGGTCGGCAATCCAACGATCCTCGCCACGCTCGCGGTGATCGCCGCGATCGTGCCGATGGCGTTCGTCGGCGGGCTGATGGGGCCGTACATGCGGCCGATCCCGATCGGCGCCACCGCGGCCATGGCGTTCTCGCTCGTGATCGCGTTCGTCGTGACGCCGTGGGCCGCCTCCCGCCTGCTCCGCGGGGCACCCTCGCACGCCGCCGCGCACGCGCGGGAGAGTCGGCTGACCCGTGGCTACCGCTGGCTGATGTCGAGGCTGGTCGGTCGGCTGCGCTGGCGGATCGGGTTCTTCGTGGTCATCGGCGGCTTGCTCGTCGGCGCGATCGCGCTCGTTCCGCTCGGCGCCGTCCACGTCAAGATGCTGCCGTTCGACAACAAGAGCGAGCTCGACATCGTGATCAACATGCCCGAGGACGCCTCGCTCGAGCGGACGGCAGCGGCGGCGCGGGACATCGCGGCCGCGGTCCGCGGGCAGCCGGAGGTCACCGACTATCAGGTCTACGTCGGCACGGCCTCACCGTTCACGTTCAACGGCCTCGTGCGGCACTACGACATGCGGCAGGGCGCCGCCGTGGCGGACGTGCAGATCAACCTGCTGCCGAAGGGCGAGCGCGAGGCACAGAGCCACGAGATCGCGGCGAGGATCCGCCCGCTCGCCGTGCGCGCCGCGGCGCCCTACGGGGCGCGGATCGCCGTGGTCGAGGTGCCTCCGGGTCCACCCGTGTTGCAGACGCTGGTGGCCGAGATCTACGGGCCGGACTCCGCGGCGCGCCAGCGGCTCGCCACCGAGGTCCACGAGGTGTTCCGCGCGAGCCCTGGCGTGGTCGACGTCGACTGGTACGTGGAGTCGGCGCATCCGAAGGTTCGGTTCGTCATCGACAAGGAGAAGGCCGTGCTTCACGGCATCGATCCGGAGGCCGTGGCTGCGGCGCTGCGCATCGCCACCAGCGGCGCGCCGGCGGGGCTCGTCCACCTGCCGCTCGAGCGGGAGGATGTCATGGTCATGGTCGACGTCCCCGATGCACAGATCGGCTCGGCGGCGGACCTCTCGGCGCTCCGCATGCGCGCCGCCGATGGCGCGATGGTCCCGCTCGGCGAGCTCGTGCGCGCGGCCTCCGTCGACGAGGACCGGAGCATCTACCACAAGAACCTGTTGCCCGTGGTCTACGTGACGGGCGATGTGGCCGGCGGCGCGGAGAGCCCTGTCTACGCGATCTCCGCGATGAACCGCGCGCTCGAGAAGCTGAACGCCCGCGAGTTCGGCGGCGTCGACGGTCCGATCGAGGTGTTGAACTCCAAGATGCCCAAGGACGACGCGCGGCCGGCGATCAAGTGGGACGGCGAGTGGCAGATCACGCTCGAGGTGTTCCGCGATCTCGGCCTCGCCTTCGGCGTCGTGATGCTCCTGATCTACGGGCTCCTCGTCGGCTGGTTCAAGTCCTTCACCACGCCGTTGGTGGTCATGGCCGCGATCCCGTTCTCGCTGGTAGGGATCTTGCCGGCGCACGCGGCGGGCGGTGCGTTCTTCACCGCGACGTCGATGATCGGCTTCATGGCAGGTGCGGGCATCGTGGTGCGGAACTCGATCATCCTTGTCGACTTCATCGAGCAGCGCCTGCGCGAGGGTATGCCCCTCGCCGAGGCCGTGGTCGATGCGGGGGCGGTGCGGTTCCGGCCGATGCTGCTCACGGCGCTCGCGGTCGTTGCAGGTTCGGCGGTGATCCTGGCAGATCCGATCTTCCAGGGCCTCGCGATCTCGCTGCTCGCCGGTGAGATCGCGTCGCTCCTGATCAGCCGCATGGCCGTGCCGGTGCTGTACTCGATGCGCGCACGCTGGCTCCCGGATACCCGGCGGATCGGTACACTCGCCGACGAGGAAGGTTCGCGATGAAGCTCACGATCGGTTCGATCTCGGTCCTGGTGGTGCTCGGCTGCGGCGGGTCGCACGGGCCCGCCGCGGAGCCGATGCCCCACGGTGCGGAACATCACCATCCGGCGACGATGGTCCACCGCTTCGACAACGCGGACCAGTGGGCGAAGGTGTTCGACGATCCAGCCCGTGATGCGTGGCAGCAGCCCGACGCGGTACTCGCGGCGCTCGGGCTGACGCCCGCGATGACCGTGGCAGATGTCGGCGCCGGCACCGGCTACTTCACCGTTCGGCTCGCGCGCGCGGTGCCGTCGGGGCAGGTGATCGCGACCGACATCGAGCCCGACATGGTGCGCTACCTGACCGAGCGCGCCACGAAGGAGCGGCTCCCGAACGTTCGTGCGGTGCAGTCCACCGGAGATGACCCACGGCTCGAGACGAACACCGTGGATCGGATCCTCGTCGTCGACGTCTGGCACCACATCGCCGATCGCGCGCACTACGCCGCCGGCCTCGCCGCGGCGCTCAAGCCCGGCGGGCAGGTCGCGATCGTGGACTTCACCCAGGAGGCGAACCACGGGCCACCGAAGAAGCATCGACTCGTGCCCGAAGCGATCCTCGCGGATCTCCGCGGCGCGGGACTCGATGCGCAGGTCTCGCCGACCAAGCTGCCCGATCAGTTCATCGTGATCGGGACGCGGCGGTAGCCGCTACTCGACGAGGACCGTGCCCGCGATCTTCGCGGCGCCGATCTGATCGATCGCCTTGCGCAGGTCGCGCGTGTTCGTCACGCGAGCGCGCAGCGCGAGAATCACCGCATCGGCCGCGTCGGCCATCAGGTTGACGTCGGCGGAGCCAAGTACGGGCGGCGCATCGATGACGATGTGGTCGTATCCACCGAGGCGCAGGCGCTCCATGGCGATCGCGAACGCGGGGCCATCGAGGAGCTGGGTCTTCTCGATCCGCGGGTTGATCGCGCCCACGTGGAGCCACAGCTGCGGGATGTCGACGAACGACCACGGCATCATCGGCTGGTGGCGATGCGCGGCGAGCTGCTCCGCGAAGCACCACGGCGGGACGAGCTTGAACACGTTCGCGAGCTGCGGGCGACGGAGGTGGGTCTCGACGAGCAGGACCTTCGCACGACCGCACTCGGCGAGCGCGAGCGCGAGGTTCAACGCGGTGGTGGTCTTGCCATCGCCGGGGCGCGGCGAGGACACCACCACGCATTGCGGGCGACCGACCTCCAGCAGGTGGTGGCGGAGTACGCGGAACGCGGCTGCGCGCTCGGAGTCTGGATCGAGCAGCAGGGTGAGGCGACGGTCGCGATCCTCCTCGGGGACAGCGTGCTGGGTAAGCCCGATCTCGGGAGGCGGGCCGGCGGGAGAGGCCACCGCGATCGGCGCCCTGGGCTGCGCGACCATCGCGACGGTCGCCTTGCCGAACAGCACGGCCGCGGTCTCGGGCTTGATCGAGGCGAGCGGGTTATCGACGCGCGTGTGCTCCGGGCTATCGCCTTCGATCGGCATCATCGGTTGGGTCACCAGGGGCAGAGGAGCACCGCGGCGGTCGGGTGGACGCTTGGGTGTGGTCACGACGAACCGCCCTTTCGCCTGGTCGGGATGAACGAGGCCCTGGGAATCACGGCGAGCACCCGGATGCCGAGCTGGTCGAGATCGGCGCGGCGATACAGCCGATCGTCGATCACGGCGAGGCCGATGGCGAACGCCACACCGAGCGACAGGAACAGGACCATGCCCGCGAGCAGAAAGATCGTCTTGCCGGGCCCCGAGGGTTTGATCGGCTTGAACGCGGGGTCCACCACCGACAGGCGACCGCCCGTCTCGGCGAGCTTCTGGCTCGCATCGAGCTGCGCGCGGAACACGGAGTCCGCGAGGGCCGCGACGCGGTCGCGCTGCTCCTTGACGTCGCGGCGCAGATCCGCGTGCTGCGTCTCCAGCTTGACCACCCAGTCGGTCCCGGAGGTGTCGGTGGTCGCCGAGCCCGCGCTCGAGCCGGCGCCTCCGCCGGTCTTGCGTTGTTCAGCGGCGATCTGTTCGTCGAGCTGACCGAGCTCCTTCTGCAGCTTCGCGCGATCCTGCGGGGTCGCGGGAGCCACGGTGGTCTCGACCGCCGGCGGGATGGCGGCCTGTGCTTGCCGGAGCTTCTGGAGCGCGACGTCGACACGGCCCTGCGCGGTCTTCACCGTCGGGTGGAGGTCGGTGAACTTCGTCTTCGCTTCCTCCAGCTCGTGCTGCGCCGAGACGAGCTCGCGCTTCGCCTCGTCTGCATTCTGCTGAGCGGCGATCCGCTCGGGAGTCTGCGGCGCCACCGTGACGACGGGAGGGGCGTCGGGGTTCGCGGTGAGGCGCGCCTGGATGCGCTGGCGCTGTCGCTCCAGTGCATAGATTCGCGCGTTCCCGCCGGTCGTCGCCTTCGGGCTGCGGATGGCCCGGATCCCGGCGCCCTCCGAGTTGGCCTGGTTCGCGTCCTGCGCGAACTCGGGGTGCTGGGCGAGGAAGGCCGACAGCGCTTGCTCTTGCGTGCGGAGCACCGCCGACGCGCTCTCCTTCTGCTCGGTCGCGAACGTCACCGTCGCCTGCGCGATCTCGTTGCGGAGGTCCTTGTCCTTGGACTGCAGGAGATCGGTGAGCTTCAGCGCGACCGCCTTCGCGCGATCAGGATCCTTGTCGCTGTAGGTGATGCGGAACGCGTTCGCGCCGCGTGCCTCGAACCGGATCGCCTGCCGGAGCTTGTCGATCTTGACCTCGTCGTCATCGAGGGTCGGAAACGGATCGAGCTTGGGGTCGCCGATGATCTGCTCGAGCTGCGCGCGCGCGAGGAGCAGCTCGCGGTAACGATCGCCGATGTTGCGCTGGACGGCTTCTTCGCGGTTCGGCGTCATCAGCTGCGTCTGGATGCGCTCCTGGTAGAACAGGGTCGCCCACGACTGGTAGCTGCGCGCTTTGAACATCGCGAAGGCGAGCGAGAGGCCGCCACCGACGACGGCGAACACGGCGACGAGCCACCAGTAGCGGAGCGTCTTCTTGGCGAGATCGCTCAGCCGTTGCAGGCGATCGCGTGGAGTTATCGGGGAGAGCGCCATCGCGACACCGATCCTACACGAGCGCGCCGGGCTCCTCGTGCGTGCAAAGACCCGACGGAGTCGCCAGCGAATCCGGGCACATGCCCGAGCACCGGCAAACCGAGCCGCTCCACGTCGTCGGTATCGTGGATGCGACTATCAAAGGCGCCGACGAGAAGCGCTGCGCCGATCAGCGCACCGCTCCCCACGACGACGAGGACCATGACGAGGACGAAGGACGACTTCTCCGGGCGATCCGGGCGACGCTCTTCGACGATCTGGAGCGTGAGATCGAGGCCCGCGGCCGCGATCTGATCTGCGATGCCTTCGCTCGATACCGAGATGCCGTGCATCTGCTCGGCGACGTGCTTGCGCTCGCTCCCGAGGCGCGCGAGGTCGAGCACGATCGCGGAGGCGAGGCCGGTTTTACTCGACGCCTTCGCCGTCGCCAGCGCCTGCTGTTTCGTCGCGATCTCGGTCTCGAGCTCCTCGAGTCGCTTCTCGGTGGCGGCGCGCATCAGCTTCACCTCGCCGGCGACCGCGTGAGAGATGCGCTCGCGCTCGAGCTCGTGCTGGACGATCGCGATGCTGGCGAGCTCGCGTGCGACCTCGAACGCCTGATCGGGATCCGCGTCCATCACGGTGATGCCGATGCGCGCGGACTTCTTCGCGGAGGCGTCCGCATCGTCGTAGTTCTGGAACGAGTTCTTCCAGATGTTGATCTCGATCTGCTCGCGCAGCTCGCCGATCGCGAACTGCGCGCCGAGCTTCTTGCGGAGTGGGTACATGTGGCGCTTCTCGATCATGTCGATCAGCAGCTTGTCGGGGAGGAGCACGGCGGTGACGTACTCGCGGAGCTGATCGGCCGGGACACCGGTGCCGTGACCGCCGAGCTGGCCCTCCGTGAGCGCGAGGATGACCTCGGCCTCGACCAGCCGCTTCTTCGTGGCGATCTTGTACGTGATGGCCCCGGTGATCAGCGCCGCCACGATCAGCACCGGGAGCGGGCGGACCGCGAACCGCCGGCGGATCCGCTGGAGCTCCGTCACCAGGCCCGCCCGGGTCGATTCCTCGGATTCGTACCAGCCGTCGCCGAGCTGGTTGAGGGACATCCGGGTCATTCGATTCCGTTCACGGTAGCACTCGCCGCGCCAACGAGGACTTCGTAGAGCGCCGCGGCACTTGCGTCCCATCCTCCTCGGGCGCCCAGCTCGGCGACCGTTGTGGGGGCGTACGCGGTGGGGAGTGCGCGCACGATCGCGGCCGCGAGTGCGTCAGGAGCGCGCGGTGGCACCAGCTCCCCGAGCTCGGGGCGGGTGATGAGGTCGGGGATGCCGCCGACGGAGGTGGCGACAACGCGGCGGCCCGAGGCGAGGGCCTCGAGAACCACGTTCGGCGTGCCCTCGGCGTGGCTCGGCAGGACGAGTAGATCGCAGGCGGCCATCCAGGTCGGGATCCGCGGAAGCGGCTGCGGCCCCACGAGCCGGACGCGCTGCCCGAGCGGGGCAACGGCCGCCTTCATCGCCTCCGCGGCGGGTCCACCCCCGACCACCACCAGGGTTGCCTCGGGAAGCGCGCACAGGGCGATCTCCCAGGCGGCCGCGAGGTCGAGGACGCCCTTCTCCTCCTTGAGGTTGCCCACGTAGAGCGCGATCGGTCCGGCGGGTAGTCCGAGCTCTGCGCGGGCCGCCGCACGGTCGCGTGGATGAAACAGCTCGGCATCGACGCCGTTCATCACGATCGCGATCCGATCGCGCGCCACGCCAAACCGCGTGACCTCTTCGGCGAGCGCGCGGCTGACGGCGACGACCTTCGCCGCCCGCGGCAACGCCCAGGTGAGCATGCGGCGCGGACCCGGCAACTTCGCGATGAGGTTGATGTCTGAGCCGTGCAGCTTGACCACGGCCGGCACGCCGAGGAGGCGCGCGGCGATCACGGCGGCGAAGCCATCCGGGTACGCCCAGGATCCAAGGACGACATCGACCTTGTTGCGATAGGGCAACAGGGCCGGCGCGATCGACGCGGCGTAGAGCGGACCCCACGTCGCGTGCGCGAGGCGCGGCAGGAACAGCGTCCGCGGATGCCGAACCGCGATGCCCTCGATGGTCTCGCGGCGCGGCACGGCGGCGAGCCTGCCGGCGCTCGACCATTTGCCGAGGAGGCCGGCGCCTGGGAACCACGGGATCGTTCCCATCACGTCGAGCTGGCAGCGCGTTGCGAGCGCCGCGAACTGCTGCCGGTTGAAGGGCGCGGAGAGCGGTTCGAGGGCGTTCGGAAAGATCTTGGTGATCGCGAGGACGCGAAGCACTAGAGGTTGAAGACCTTGTCCATTCGCAACAGCTTGAAGATCGCGAGCGGTTGATCGCGCGCGCCGGTGATCGCAACGGCTCCACCGACGCTGCGGACGCCCTTGTACAGCTTGACGAGCGCGGCGACGCCGGAGCTGTCGATGAGGTCGAGCGCGGACAGATCGCACACGACCTTCGTCGGCTTGGTGCTGACGATCTTGTCGATCTCCTCGGCGAGGGCGGGCGCGCTGTTGATATCCAGCGAGCCGCGCACGACGAGCGTGGTTGCAGTGGGTGATGTCTTGGTCTCGAACGGCGTGGCCATCAGCTTCTCCCAGCTTCGCGGGCGACCTGATTCGCCGGAAGTCGTTTCAACAGCCGCCACAGATTCGGCGGCCCAGGTTCGTACGTGACTTCATCCAGCATCGTCTTCGCGATATGGATGCCCATCCCACCCTCGGGAAGTGCTTCCGGATCGAGCTCGCTCGGCAGCGGCACGACGCCGTCGATATCGAACGCGTGACCGTGATCCTCGATCTCGATCAGGAGATCCGTCGCCGATGGGGTGATCGCGATCTGGATCGGCCCCGTGTCCTTGCGCTGGTATGCGTGGATCGCGACGTTATTGAAGATCTCCATGAAGGCGGAGACCACGGCCGTGTCGAACGGGTCGCGAACGTCGTTGTCGAGCAGGTCGTTCGGGTCGCGGGTCGCGGACCCGGAGACCAGGCGCGCGGCCTCGGCGACCACGCGTACCGCGATGGCGCGGTAGCGCAGCGTGCCTGGCACGGTGAGCCTGATCGTGGGGGGCATGTCCGGGAAGGATAGCCAGGTCGGGTGCTCGGCGAAAGTGTGCGTGTACGAACCAGTGACAGTTAATCCGTAAGGCCACCGCGAGACCCACCGGCCATCTCCGAGCGTGCGTGATAGCTTGGATCGTGCTTCTCAGCGTCCGGCTCGCCAAACGAGCGATCGATATCGCCGGCGCGGCCGTGGGCCTCATGCTGACCGCCCCGTTGATGCCGCTGATCGCCGCGGCGATCTACATCGAGTCGCCGGGCCCGGTCCTGTTCCGCCAGCGTCGCGCGGGCAGCCTCAAGTCCGTGTCATCGACCGGCGGCAAGAAGCAGCTGACGTTCCACGAGTTCGAGATGCACAAGTTCCGCACCATGATCATGGATGCGGAGAGGCACACGGGTGTGGTGATCGCGGGTGCGGACGATCCGCGGATCACGAAGGTCGGCAAGTTCCTTCGCAAGTCGCGGCTCGACGAGCTGCCGCAGTTCTGGGACGTGCTGCGCGGCAAGATGAGCCTCGTCGGTCCGCGGCCGGAGCGGCCGGAGCTCCTCGAGAACCTGTCGTACGCGATCCCGTTGTTCGAGGAGCGCATGCGCGACGTCAAGCCCGGCATCACCGGGCTCGCGCAGATCTCGCTCGGCTATACCGGCTCGATCCCCGAGGGCAGCGAGATCGCGAAGCTCGCCTCGACGCTGCAGAACCCGTGGGACCTCGAGGAGACCAAGGGCTCGCTCGCCGACGACATGCGGATCAAGCTGCTCTACGATCTCGCGTACACTGCGAGCCTCGAGCGGTTCGACACGTTCCTGCGCACCGAGCTCGGTATCATCTTCAAGACGCCGCTCGTGATGCTGAAGATGACGCAGGGTCGCTAGCCCGTCGGGCGCGACCTGCCGTGCCCTTGCCTCAGTGCGCGCAGTAAGTCGGGAACGAGGCGGGCAGCCCCGCCGCGAACGGCGACGGCCACGCGCCGTACGGGTTCGCGGTGAAGAACGCGGCCACGCTCGGTGCGGCGTCGAGCGGGATCTTGTGGCCAGCGCCGTGGTCGCAGATCCGCGCGAAGTGGCCGTCGGCGGTGAGCGCGGCGGCGTAGGCCTCGCTCGCGGCCTTGAAGTCGACGCCGAACACGTTGTCGGCGGTGCCGCCGTCGAAGATCAGGGCGGCGAACTTGTTGTCGGGGTTCTGGTTCGCCGGTGCGAAGCCGGCGGGCATGCCGCCGGAGAAGGTCGCGACGCTGGCGACATAGCGGGATCGGTAGAAGCTGAGGGCGGTGGTCTGGAGCGCGCCGGCGCTCATGCCCATGCTGTGGATGCGGCGCGCGTCGATCCGGTGTGCGGCGGCAAGGCAGGCGACGATCTCGTCGGCGACGAGGAAGTCATCGAGCTTCGGGCTCTGGTTGACGATGAACCATTCGAACTGACCGGCGGCGTCGTCGGAGTAGGGAGTCGCGACGATGCCGCCGCGCGACGTGATGTTCTGCTGGGTGGCGCCGAGGGCGTAGCCGGCCTCGACGGGCGAGCTGCCCGTGGCGTGCCAGTAGATGACGAGCTCGCCCGTCGGCGAGGCCTTGGCGGGATCGAAGGCGAGCTTGACCTTGCGCGGTGGGATGCCGGCGGGGGCGAACGTGACGTCGCCGGCGACGAGGGCGGGGCAGGTGCCGGTGGGGGCGGGGAGGCTGGGCGCGGCGCCGCTGATCGGCGGGGCATCGGCGGAACCGGAGGCGGCGTCGGGCGCGTCGGAGCCAGGGGAGCCACCGCACGCGGCGAGCAGGAGTGCGAGGCCGAATCCGCGGATCGTCGGGGTGCGCATCGCGGCGTACATGACCATCGGTGCGGCGCTCCCGACCATGACCGTGCGCGGCCAAGGTCATGACCCGGCGGGCCTGGGGACAGCTAACTGAGCGCCATTGGCCTTAGCGCGCGATCCTGGGGGCCACGCCGGTCCACCGCTTGTAGGCGCGGCTGAACGCGGAGGGCTCGGAGAACCCGAGGGCGAACGCGATCTCCTTCACAGGCGTACCGGAGGCGAGGAGCGTGTTGGCGCGTTCCCGACGGACGTCGTCGAGTGCGGTGCGCAGGCTCAGGCCCTCGTGCTCGAGGTGCCGCCGCAACGTGCGCGTGCTGATGCCGAGAGCCTTCGCGATCGACGTCGGCGACACCGAGCGTTCGAGGTTCATGGCGATGGCCTGGCGCACCTTCTCGACGAACACGCTGCGCGCGGCTCCACCCGCGGTGAGCTGCGCGACCCTCACCTCGAGTGCGGCGGAGGTGATCGGATCGGCGCTCGCGAGGCGGAGATCGAGCTGTGGCGTCTCCATCTCGATCTCGTCGACCGCTGCACCGAACGTGATCGGCGCACGGAACACGTCCGCGTACGCGGCGCTGGGCTCGCCGGCGTGCGTGAACCGCACCGCGCGCAGGGCGAACACGCCGCCGGTGGCCTCGCGCGCGCGAAGGGCGAGGGAAGCGAAGGGGAGCTCGGTCAGGATGCGGCCGCGCCTCGCGGTGCGCGCGACGGGCAGCATGCGCAGGGTCGAGATCGGAGCCCGCGAGTCATCGAGTGCGAGCGTCGTGCGGCGCGTGACCAGCAGGTAGAACTTCGCGGCGCGCTCGAGCGCGTCGCGCACGGTGCCGCTCAGCCACACGAGGTGCCCGAACAGCCCCAGCGGGCGCACGAGCGACGCGCGCGCGAGGGTGAGCGCGAACGCGGGGTCGCCCCTGCGCGCGGCGATCTGCGCGAGCTGGTCATCGACCTCGGTGGCCGCGACGTACGCGTTCGGCGGCATCGTGTCGTCGACGCCGAGGGCCGCCAGGAACGCGGCGGAGTCCACGTCGAGACGTCCGAGCAATTCCGCGAGCGGCCGCAGCAGCGCGACCGAGATGCCGTGGGTCGCGTCCACTATTCCATGCGAGCGCCGGGCGGCCGCACGAAGTGATGACGGACGTCGACGAGCGCGGTGTCCTTGAGCGTCGGCGGCTCGACGAGGACGTCGCGCGCGTCGATGCGAACCGGCTCGGGCGCGGCGAGCACGCCGGCCTTGGTGACCTTGCCGAGCCGCCCCGCGAGCGACGCGTAGATGCCGCGGTCGCCTCTGGTCCAGCCGGCGATCGCGCCGCCGCCGCCGTAGCCGATCACGGCCGCGGCGACCTTGTCGGTGGTGCCGGCAGGAAGCTTGCCCGAGAGATCGACGAACGCCGGGTTCGGCACCATGCCGGTATCGAACACCTTGGTCAGGCCCTTCGCGGCAGAGGCCGGCGCGAACACGGCCTGCGCCGTCTTGTACGAGGCGACCTCGGCGATCGCCGCGGTCAGGTCGTTCTTGCCGACGCGCGCGCCGAAGAAGCTCGCATCGACCTCGGACTCGAGCATCGCGTTGTCGACGAAGCCCGCGTCGTTGCAGCCCGTGTTGATGAACGCGAGCTTCTTGCCCTTGAGCGCCTGCATGTCGCCGCCGCCCGCGGAGAACAAGCCCCACGCGCGCGTGGTGCCGCCGCCGATGTTCGCCGAGGCGAGGAGCTTCCAGCTCATGTTCGCCGCGTAACACTGGCCATCGATGATCGCGAAGTCGACGTTGTCCTTCTTGAGCGCGCCGACGTTCGCGTACGACTGCGCCTCGGTCTTGATGCCGGTGTTCTGCTCGATCGCCTTCGCGAGGCCCTGCACGTAGGCGAGGCGAGCCTGCGCGGCGCCGAACTCCACCGAGGGAGCATAGATGCCGATCGTGATCTTCGTCGGCGCGGGCTGCGCGCCCGCGAGGGATGGTGCCGCGATGGCGGCGATGACGACCAGGAGGTTGGTTGGTTTGCGCATGATCAGAACCCGTAGATCCTCTTCTTGGCGTCGATCCACTTCTGGAGGTCGCGAACCTGGACACCACGCGCCTTCGCCTTGATCCAGGCGTCGTAGGCGTCCTTCGGGCGGCCGGCCTGGTCGTACAGGATGCCGAGGTTGACGAGGACCTCGGGAGGATTGCCGCCGAGCGCTTCGAGCGCGGCGAGGTCGCCCTTGCCGAGCGCGAGCGCCGCCTTGTCCATCGTGATGCGGCGCTTCGCATCGTTGTCGGCATACTGGGCTGCGGACGCGAGCGACTTCGATGCTGCGCCGACCTGGCCGGTGCGCCACTGCTCGTACGCGATCAGCTCGTGCGCCGAGCCGAGCAGATCCTTCACCTTCGTGCCGAAGCCCGACTCGGTCTCGAGCTTGCCGAGCTCGGAAGTCGCCTGCTGGCGGGCCGCGAGCGTACCGGAGCGGTAGTTCGCGTAGGCACCGAAGAACTGCGAGCCGAACTTCGCGTACGCGCCCTTGAGGTACGCGGCCTGGTTGCCCTTCGCACCGAGGCCCTTGAACAGCTTCGCGGCGTCGGCGGCGCGGCCCGAATCGATCAGGGCGAGGCCATAGCTGAACTCGAACGCGAGTGGCTCGGTACCCTTGAGGATGCCGGCGTCGCGGGTGGCGCGCTCGAAGTCCTGCGTGGCCTCGGCGGCCTTGTTCTCGCGCATCAGCTTCCAGCCGCGGCGGAACAGCGCGAGTGCCAGGTTGCGCTTCGCGGCGGGTGCGATCTCGGCATCGGTGGCGCCGGTCTGCACCGCGGTCTCGAGCTTGTCGATCGCACCGTTGAGATCGGTGTCGAGGAGCATCGGGGCCCATTCGACATAGATCTCGGCGAGCGCGAGCGCCGCGCCGGCCTTCTTCGCTTCCTTCTCGGCGTTCGCGTAGGCCTCGGCCGCCCGCTTGAGATCGGGGCGCGGCTGGCATACGAACGTGCGGGCGAGGAGCCGCGTGCGGACGACTTCGTCGTGACCGCGGATCTCGGCGAGCTTGATCAGCTGTTTCTGTGCCGGCTCGCACTGCCCACGATCGATGGCGAGGACGGCGAGATTCGTCAACGTCACCGGCGACGCGGGATCGATCGCGAGCGCCTGCTCGAGCAGCGCGCTGGCACCGGCGGCATCGGAGGTGGCCGAGAACGCCTGCTCGTTGATGGTCAGCACCAGGTTGCGCTGGATCGAGACGTCGTTCGGGCGGATCTGGGCGGCGGCCTCGAACCGCTGCCGCGCTTCCTTCAGCTTCTTCTGGTTGTAGAGCGACTTGCCAGCGAGCAACAGCACGCCGGCGCGCTGCTCGGCCGGCGCCTTCGCCAGATCCGGGCTCGCGAGCAACCGATCCGAGAGCGCCGTGGCCTTCGCGTCCTGGCGCCCTTCGAGATACGCGCCGCCGAGCTCGATCGCGAGCTCGGTGCTCGTCGAGTTCGCCGCGTATGCCGCCGTGAGCTTGTCGATCGCGAGCGCCAGGTTCGGGTTCGTGCCGCTCGGCGGAGCCGGGAGGCGGCGGTAGGTCTTGCCGAGCTGGATCGAGAGCTGGACCTGATCGTGTGCCTGATTGGACTTGAGCAACTTCTCGGCGCGGAGGTACGCGTCGAGGGCGTTCGTCCAGTCGCGGTCCGCGAAGAACGTATCGCCGATGAGCTTGAAGCCGCGCGCCTCGCTCTTGCGCAGGCGCGTGAACTCGTTCGCGGCCGTGCGCGCCTTCTTCGTTTGCTTGCGCGCGAGGTACGCGGTACCGAGGTTGAACCACACGGCGCCGGTCGAATCGATGCGCTTCGGATCCTGGATCACGCGCTCGCACACGGTCACGGCCTGGTCGAACTGACCGAGGCCGGTGTACGCGGCGCACAGACCGTTGTCGGCGTTGACCTGCGCGTTCGGCTTCTTCCCGAACTTGCGCGAGACGGTATCGAACTGGCTGACCGCCTTCTCGTACAGGCCCTTCGCCTTGACGTCGTCGCCGTCGTTCAGCGTGCCGCGCGCGGTGGCGAGCAACGCGAACCCGAGACGAATGCGCGGCAGCACGTCGCCGCCCTCGAGCTCGCCCGGGCGGTTCGCGAGGTACGCCTCGTACGCGATCACCGTGCGCGCCGGGTTGCGCGTGGCGTAGTACTCGCCGATCAGCCCCTGGTTGGTGAACGTCTGCGGCCGCGAGGCCACGACCTTCTCCGCGACCTTGATCGCCTCGTCCTTGCGGTCGGTCTCCCACAGCAGCAGCGCTTCCTGTTCGCCGAGCTCGGCAGATCCGCCGAGCGCAGAGTTCCTCGCCTTCGCCTTCGCGATGAAGTCGAGGCCGCCCTTGTAGTCCTTGAGGATGATGAAGATCGCCGCGCGCTTGCCGTACGCCTCGGCGGCCACCTGTCCAGGCGCCTTGGAGATCGCACGGTCGTACGCGACCGCGGCCTTCTGCCAGTTGCCATCCTCGAAGTACTTGTCGCCATCGCGGAGGTCATCCTCGATGGCGGCGCGAGCGACCGGCGCACTCGCGACGATCATGACCGCGGCGATCGCGGTGGTCCCCCATGTCCTCAATGGATCCTCCCCACCACCATGGTGATGTCGTCCTTCCGTTGCGCCCCACCGAAGAAGTTGGTGGCATCCGCAACGATCGCGTCGCGCATCTCGCCCGCATCGAGGGATGCGGACTTGCGAACGCTGGCGCGGAACCGCTTCTCGCCGTACTCCTCGCCGGATTCGCTCTCGCACTCGACGATGCCGTCCGTGTACCAGATCAGGACGTCGCCCCCAGCGAGCTCGGTGGTCTTGGCTTCGTACTTCGACGCGCGGTCATCACCGAGACGATTGCCGCGGATCATCAGCGAGCCGAACTCGCCCTTACCTTCGTTCTGGCGGAACAGGTATGGGAAGTTGTGGCCGGCGTTCGCATACGTGATCGTGCGGAGCTTCGTGTCGATGATCGATGCGAAGCAGGTCATCACGAACCGGCGCTGTGCGCTCTCGAAGATCGCGTGGTTCATGATCTCGAGCAGCCGCGTCACGGTGACGTCGTCGTTGTGAACGTGGCGCGCGACGTCGCACGCGGCCTTCGCGGCAGCGGTGATCATGGCGGACGGGACGCCGTGGCCGGTGACATCGCCGATGACGACCAGCACCTTGTCGCCGACGAGGTCGCTCCAAGTCCACCAGTCACCGCCGGTCTGCGCGGCGGGCTGGTAGAAGCCCGCGAACTTGAGCGTGCCCTTGTCGACGGGCTCGGCGGTGGGAACGAGCGTCTCCTGAATGGTCCTTGCGACCTCCAGCTCCTGCTCGATGCGCGCCTTCTCGGCGGTCTGCTGCAGCAGGATGTTGATCTGGTCGGCCATGAAGTTGAAGTTCTCACCGAGCGTCCCGATCTCGTCGCTCGACGTGATCTCCACCCGGGCCTCGAGATCGCCGCGGGCGATCTGATCCGCCTTCCAGGCGAGCTGCTTGATCGGCCGGGAGATCGACAGGCCCTGGAAGATCGCGAGCACGGTGCCGATCAGAGCGAACAGCGCACCGACGGCGCCGGTGTAGAGCGCGGCGCGTGTCGAGGCGGCGGCCTTCTGCTCGGAGGCGGCGTCGGTGAACGTCTGGATCGGCGCGAGGTCGTAGCCGAGGACCACGTAGCCGAGCCGGGCATCCGGTGCATCCGGCGCGAGGGCGCCTGCGGCCGTGGCCGGCGTGCCCGCGACGAACACGGGAAACGCGAACACCCGGTGCTGCGAGCCCGCTGCCGTCAGATCGAAGCGCACCAGTGCCTCGCCCTTCGGGCTCGCCTTCCAGGCGTCGAGCGCCTGCTTCCAGCTGTCGGCCGCGATCGGGCTGATCGCCGGCGTCATCGGCTCGTGGTTGCCGATCGCGCACTCGAGCTTCGCCTCCTCGTAGCAGTGCGCGATGACCTTCTGATTGAGGTCGAGGACGTAGGCGAGCTTGAGGCCGTAGTCCTTCCTGCCGGCGATGTCCTTCGTGTCCTGCTCGACGGTCTCCTTGACCACCGACAGGATGTCGGGGTCCCGGCCCTTGTCGAACAACAGCTGGCTCACCGCGCGCGCGAACAGCGGCGTGCCGAATTCGCCGAGCGTCTCGCGACCGCTGCGGAAGATATCGATCTGACGCGTTCTCGATTCATCGAACGCCTTGCGGACGTTGACGACGTTGAGCACGCCTGAACCGACCACTGTCACCACGATCAAGATCGTGGTGGTCAGGATCATCTTGACCGAGAGGCTGAGACCCCCGCGCTTGGCCATCCCGTGCACGAGTTTATGACACGTGCGACGGAACTGCTACCATTCCACCCATGGTCGGGGACCGAGACGCTGTGGCGCCCGCGCTGGCGCAGTTCCTGGCGGAGTTCAAACGCGTCGCCAACGCGATCGTGGATAGCTACTTCATCGTCGACACGGAGCGTCGAATCGTCGATTTCAACCGTGCCTTCTTCGCGCTCCTGCCCCGCCAGCTGGCCCGCGGGCTCAAGGGGAAGCACTGCTACGACGTCCTCGAGCTCAACATCTGCAAGTCCGAGTGCATCGCCCAGCAGTGCTGGTCCGACAACCGCCACGTTCGGCTCGACGAGATCTCCGGAAACATCCTCGGCGAGGCCCAGAAGATGCGGTTCATCCTGTCCGCGGTGCCGATCACCGACGAGGCGGGGAATCACGTCGGCGCGCTCGAGATCCAGCGCAACGTGACCGACGAGGCGGTCGTGCAGGTCAAGTACCAGGAGATGCTGGAGACCGAGGCCCGGGAGCGCGAGCGCCTTGCCAACCAGGTCCGAGCCCGCACCAAGGAGCTCCTGGAGACCAACCAGCTGCTGCTCAAGACCCAGAAGGAGCTACTCGCGTACAAGAAGGGCCTCACCGTCTGATCTGATACGCTCGGGACGTGCGGGTGCGCCTCGGTCTTGTCTGCGCGGCCTGGTGGGCGAGCGCCTGCTATCGCCCCACGGCACAGGTCGGTCTGCCGTGCTCTCCGAACCATACCTGTCCAGGTGCGCAGGTCTGCGATCTCGGCCAGAGCCCGCCGATCTGCGTCGACGAGCTCGTCGACGCGGGGGCGGGCGCCGATGGGCCCCCGATCGTGGTCTGCACCACGAACACCGAATGCTCGATCGACGCTCCGATCTGCGACCCCGAGGACAAGGTCTGTCGCCCGTGCGTCGCCGATGCTGATTGCGACGGCGCTTGCCACGAGCTGACCGGTCGCTGTGTCGCCGAGGCGAACATCCTCTACGTCACCCCGAGTGGTACCAACAACTCGACGTGCACCAAGGCCACGCCGTGCGTGAGCGTCGACGTCGCGCTGCAACACGTGTCGACGACGCGTTCGTTCATCCGTGTCGCCGACGGCGTCTATACGGACGACTGGAACTTCAAGCAGCAAGGCGGCCTGGGTGGGGCGAGCGCCATCATCTCCGGCACCGATCTCGATCCGGCCGGGGCAGAGTTCTCGCCCACCCTGTCCAATCTCGGCACGGATGGGAACACCACGCTCGTCCTCGAGGGCGTCACCATCCGCAACCCGCAGCAGAGCGGTCTCGTCGTGCGCGGCATGGCGACGGTCTCGCACGTGCTCGTCGACAGAGTGCCCAGCACGGGGATCGAGGTCCGTCCGGCGGGGACGCTCGTCGTCCTCGATAGCAGGATCCAGAACGGGCAGGGCGTCGGGATCTCGAGCGCGAACTCGGTCGAGGTGCAGCGCTCGCAGTTGCTCGGCAACACCGGCGGAGGCATCACGGCGACCGGCGCGTTCACGATCCTCAACACGGTGATCGCGAACAACGGGACGCCGCTCGCCGGCACGTTCGGTGGAGCGCGTCTCGTGCCGGCGGTGGGCAAGCCCGCGGTGTTCCGCTTCAACACCGTGACGAAGAATGCCGGGGGCTCGGTCGCCGCCGGCGTTCAGTGTGACGCGGCGATCTCGGTCGAGGACTCGATCGTCCACGGCAACATGGGGCTCCTGTTCCCCGAGCTCGGGGCGAGCTGCGCGCCGAGTTATTGTTTGCTGGCGACGGCACCGGCGACCGGCAACAACGTGCAAGGCAACCCGATGTTCGTGAACGCCGCGTCCGATTTTCACGTGCTGGCCGGCTCGCCGGCGATCGACATGGCGGATCCTGCGGCCACCGAGACGATGGACTTCGAAGGCGGTCCCCGCCCACGGGGAAGCCGTCGCGACATCGGCGCCGACGAGCAGCCATGATCCGCGCGCTGAGCGTGCTCGCGATCGTCGGCGGGTGTGCGGCCACGCCGAACCTCCCGGTGCGTCCCGAGCCGACGTTGCCCGCCGGTGTCACGGCCGAGGTGATCAAGGCGCGCGACGGCACCGAGCTGTACACGCGCCACTGGTCCACGCCCGCCGAGGCCAGGGCCGTGGTCGTGATCATGCACGGCCTCAAGGACTACGCGGGTCACTACGATGCGTTCGCCGCGCGGCTCACCGCCGCGGGCTATGGCGTGTACGCGTTCGATCTACGCGGCCACGGTCGCTCGGCGGGCAAGCGCGTCGCGCCGGCGAAGTGGCTCGACTACGTCGACGATCTCGATCGGTTCATCGAGCAGGTCGCCGCGAAGGAGCCGGGGAAGCCGATGTTCCTGTTCGGGCACAGCATGGGCGGCGCGATCGCCACGCTCACCGCGATCCGGCACCGCGCAGCACTCTCCGGTCTCATCCTGTCGGCGCCGGCGCTCGCGGTGGACGCGTCGCCGCTCCTGCTCGCGGCCACGCAGATGGCAGGTGCGCTCACGCCTGGCGCGAAGGCGCTCGATCTCGCGAACGAGGACTTCTCCTCCGATCCGAACGCGGCGAAGGTGATGGGCGCCGACCCCTTGATCCACCAACCGCCCGGTCCGGCGCGCACCGCCGCGGGATTGATCGAGGGCATGGGATTGATCTGGGCGCACACCGATGGTCTGACGCTGCCGATCCTCGCGCTGCACGGGACCCGCGATGCGCTGACCGCACCGGCCGGCAGCCGCGCGCTGATCGACGCCGCGCCGGCGACCGACAAGACGCTGAAGATCTACGAGGGCCTGTTCCACGATCTCCTGCACGAGCCGAAGGGCACGCAGGTCGCCGACGACATCCTCGCGTGGCTCGATGCACACACCGGCGGCGATCCGGTCAAGCCGACGCTCGAGTATCGCGGGCGATTGCGCGGCGATCCGGTCGGGTGGACCCAGGCGGTCGAGCTCGGCGCGGGGATCGGTGAGGGGATCGTGTTCGCGGGCACCGCGTCGGTGCAGATCGCGCGGCCGCGGCCGCTCGGCTGGCACGGCGGCGTGACGGCGCAGTGGGTCGGAGACTACAAGGCGGTCTCGCTGCGGCCGCTCGGGGTCGCCGTCCGCGTCGGGGCGGCGGTCGCGGGCCTGTCCGTCGGCGGTAGCGTGATCACCGGCGCCCACTTCGCGGTCTCGGGCGCGGGCTGGTTCGAGATCCCGGTCGGGCCGGCGCACTTCGGAGGCCTGGTGATCCGCGAGCGCGGCGTGACGAACACCGACATGCACGGCCCGCTCGACGCGGATCTGTTCTGGACGAGCCTCTCGGCGCGGTTCGGCGGCGATCGCTGGTACTGGCCGCACGCGCGCGCCGGCGTCGGCCCGGTGATCTCGGGCGCGTTGCAGTGGGTCGGCGATCAGCCGCGCGCGTGGTCCGCGACCGTGGGACTGCAGCTCTACGGTGCGGACTGAGGCCGAGGCGCCTACCCGGATCGGGCTGCCGCTCTACTGCTCCTTCGCGCCCTTGAGCCATGCGGGGAGCGCGATCGCGACCATCAGGATGCTGATCGCGATCACGAAGATCCCGCGGTGCGGATGATCGCGATCCACCACGAGGAGCCCGGGACCGATCAGGCCACCCACGAACAAGCCGATGAGCGCCGGGCCACGCTCGGCGGAACCGTTCGAGATCAAACGTGATTGCGTGGCGCGCCGCCGCTGCCGTTCGAGTGGTCCGACCATTCGGCCAATCCTCTATCACGACTCGAAAGGGCCTTGCAACCACGGCCTACAAGCGGCACCACATCGTCCACGTGATGGACACCCGACTCCTGTTGGCTGCGCTCGTGGTGGTGGCTGGTTGTGCGCAGTCGGTGAACTCGCGTGCCGACGAGGCGTACAAGCAGCGCCGCTATCTCGAGGCCGCCGCGCTCTACGACCAGGTCGTGCGTGCGGATCCGAAGGACGGCAAGGCCGCCGCGAAGCGCACGCAGGCGCGGACCGAAGCGCTCCGCGAGCTGCTCGCGGCGACGGCGCGCGCGCGCGTGGCGGGCAAGCTCGATGTGGCGACCACCACGCTCGCCGAGCTTCTCGTGCGTCGCAATAGCTGGGCGATGAAGCTCGACGGCCAGGCGGCGAAGGAGCTGACGGTCGAGATCGTGGCGGCGGGCTCGGCGATCGCGACGGCGGTGACGGCGACCGCGACGGGGCGCGGGCCGCTGTCCGCGGAGCTGCTGGCCGCGCACTATGCGCCGCTGCTCGCGCACGTCGACTTCCAGAACTGGCGCCGCGAGATCGAGGACTCCGTGCACGGTGTTGGCAAGACAAAGTGCGACGCGCTCGCCCCACGCGCGACCACGCCGTACTGGAGCTGGGTGGTGGCGAGCTACTGCAGGCACTTCGGTGGCACCGAGGTGAAGGTGCTGATGCGGCCGAACCTCCGCACCGGGCTTGTCGTCGACGGATCCGTCGTGGGGATCCCCGCCGAGGACACGTCGCGGATCCGCAGCACGCTGGCGTCGGCGTTCCGCGACAGCGTCTGGTTCTCGCCCGATGGTCCGAAGCAGGCGCATGCGCTGCTCGGCGGCAAGGTCTCGGCGACGTTCGATGCACGCACCGTCTCGAAGACGGCGAACTGGACCGAGCAGGTGCCGTACACCGCGTACGAGGACGCACAGGAGTCGTACCAGGAGCCCTATACGGATCAGGAGAGCTACCAGGAGCAGGTCCCGCACACGGAGTACAGGACGGAGACGCATCCGTGCGGGAGCACGAGCTGCACCGAGACGAAGCCCACCACCGTGTACTCGTCGGAGACCAAGTACCGCACGGTCACGAAGTACCGCACCCAGTACCGAACCGTGCAGAAGCCGGTGACGCGCTATCGCGGCGTGCCGCGGTCGTTCACCTACTCCGCGCTCGAGCGCACCGGCCACTACGTGAGCGCGCTGCGCGTCCGCTTCGACCGCGATTCGCCGGAGGTCGCGGCGGAGATCAAGACCGACTCGTTCGAGCACGGCTTCGATCACGACGTCACGAACTCCGACGCCGGCGTCAGCCCGGAGCGCGCGAACCTGCCGACCCTCGCGGACCTGACAGCGCATGAAGAGGCGCGGCTCAAGGCCGAGGTCAAGGTGAAGCTCGACGGTGCCTACCGCGATCAGTACTGCGGCGGCGCGCAGTACACTCTCGAGGAAGCGGCGGCATGCTCGTACCTCGCTCCGGCCGACGTGCCGGCGGGCGTACACGCGGCCCTGCGCGGGGCGTTCGGCGACGACGAGCTCCAGCTCGCGGCCATCCTCGCGCGGTAGTCCCTGCCCACTGGATCGCGCGGTGTCATGCCCCGGGCACTGCACACGGCCGTGGGCCGTTCCACGCGGTGCGTCGACGGCGAGTCGCGAGCTTGCGCGGCGAAACCGGCTCACATGATGCTGACCACCGCGGGCACAGCCGCTGCACTCGTCCAGCCGGAATGAGAGCCCTCCCGCTGCTGCTGCTGATCGCGACGACCGCCTCCTGCATGGTCGGTGACGACGAAGACTACGAGGGCGAGGGCGAGGGTACCGGGGAGTTCATCGCGGTGAACCGCTACGTGGCGGGAACCAACGGCAACTTCTGCATCGCGAGCACGTTCAACTGTCGGTTCCGCGAGGGCAGCTCGCGCGTGCTGACGAACGCAGGCGACGAGAGCTGGGGCATCGCACCCGGCGCGCAGGTCCGCGACGGCAACGGCACGGCGCTCCGCACCGAGACCGCGACGCGCATGACCTTCAACTACGGGCAGGCGCGGTACCTCGCGGGCAAGGCCCACGCCCTCGCGCTGTCGACCGCGAACGGCAGCGCCGGCTGGTATCCGATCGATGCGATCAAGGGCGAGGCGTCATTCCGGCAGAAGATGGGCGAGGTCAACGGGCGCGATCCGGGCCGTGGACCGATGGCCTGCTACCAGATCCGCAACTCGCACGACGCGAGCATCGAGCTCAAGAAGGTGGTGCGTGACTCGACCGCGACGCACGAGCGCGCCGGTGACTACCTGCCGCTGCCGCGCGCGAACGGCGTGCGCTCTGCGAACCTCGTGTTCAGCGTGCCGGGCTTCGGCCTCGGTGGCGCGACCACCGATCACTTCGTCGCCGGCACGAAGTTCCAGCGCGTCGACGTGCCGACGTTCGAGGGCAAGCCGTCGATCACGATCCCGTTGTGGGTCAAGGCCGCGAACGGCCACTACACGAAGCAGTCGGGTGAGCTGCGGTTCTTCTACGGCTACGTGAGGGCGTCGGATGGAGCGAAGCGGTTCGGCTGGATGGCCGAGGACGCGCTCGCCGTCTCGAGCGGCTGCTAAGTCGCTCGCATCGAACGGCTGATTTCCCCCACGCTTTGCTAAGGGCCGAGCGCTCGAACACGCGCGCGCACATCCGCAACCTCCGACCGGAAGCTGGCGGTGTCGGCGCTCGTCCGCATCCCCGCGGGGGGAGAGCTCAGGATCGCTTCGACCTGATCGATCTGCGTCGCGAGCGTCGCCTGTGGCCACGCCGCTCGGAGCGATGCGATCCGGGCGTCGACGCGGGCATCCAGCGTTGCGATCGACCGGATCCGTTGCGCGAGGAGGCCGACGGGAGAGCCCGGAGAGCTGTACTGCAGCTGGTCCATGCCGTGCGGCACGTAGACGAAGCGGTCCGACGTCGGCAGATGATAGAGGTAGTAGTTGTTCCGGAAGTACGCGTAGCTATCCCAGAAGCCGAGGATCGTATCGAGGGCGAACCCGGTGATGTAGCGATCGAGATCGAGCCGCGCGGCGATCTCCGCCTCGAATTGCGCGTCCGGGGTGTCCCGGATGGCCTGCGCGAGCGCGTTCAGGTCCGCGCGCGAGCGCATCTCGGACACCTCGTCCTTGAGGTCCGTCTCCTCCGGGTGCGTGGCGAAGTCGCCGAGGCTCAGATCCGCCGGATGGTAGAACCCCTCGTAGACATTGCCCCCGGTGTTACTCGCGCCGAAGTTCCGCTCCAGGAAGTCGCGCCCGATCGGCTCCTTGACGATGAAGATGCCCTTGTCCTCGCCGTTGAACGTGACCACGGCGTGGGAGGTCAGCGGTGCCGGCAACCCGGCCGCGCGGTAGGCGAGATACCCGATGGTCTCGCTCAAGAAGGTCGGATCTTCCTGGGCGTTGTTCAGGATCAGCCGCGCGAGTCCGTCGAGCCGCTCGGTGCCGTCGAACCGAAGGCTGAACCCGGTCTTGCCAGCGAGCGGCGCATTCGAGCCGTAGCCACCCTTCTTGCGAATCCCGGCCTGGACGGTCGCGCCATCGAAGGTCAGCGCGCACGGGACGCGATTGTCGAGGTCGGTGTCGAGCGCATCGAGGTACTGGGGCGCGACGACGATCGTCAGGACGTGCAGGCGATCCGTGGCGAACACGGTCGCGCCGGGAACCGGTGCGTCCACGGTGGTCCCGTCTGATGGCACATCCCCACCCCCGCCTCCGCATGCGGCCGCGATGCACAGCGCGCACAACCACCGCGGGCTCATGTGGTCACGATAGCCCGATCCCGAGCCCGAAGGACTCGATTCCCTCCCGAGTCCCGGCTACCTCGTGCCGAGCACGCCGGCCGAGCTCGGCGGCGAGACCTTGCCGACAGGCGCGAACGCCACGCCGGGCGGGAGGTTCACGCGGATCCGTCCTGCGCCGCCGCCGCCTCCACCGCCGACCGGGTTCGCCCCGGTACCGTTGGCACCGTTGAGCGCGGGAATGCTCGCAGCGGCACCGGCGCCGCCGCTCCCCGTATCGCCCGCACACGTCTGTCCAGCGGCCGGCACGTCACCCAGTGCGCCGCTGGCCGCATCGCCGGAGGTCTGGCACGCGCCGCCGCCGCCGTTCGCATACAGGCCGCCGGTTGCGGCGACGCTGACGATGGGCGCCTCGAGGAGGATCCCGCCGCCGGAGCCCGCGCCCTCGCCATCGCCACAGGGCGTGTTGACCAGGCACAGCAGGATCCCAATGTGGCTGTGCCCTCCACCTCCGTTGGCGGCGATAGCTCCTCCACTGGCGATCTCGATCTCGGTCGCGCTGACGATCTGGAGCGCGCCACCCGCACCGCCCGGATCCGACTGGATCGGATCGGCGTCGAGCGTGCCGCCGCCGGGATGTCCCCCGGGACAGCCACCGCGGAGCGGCACCAACTCGACGTTGCCGACGGGACCGGAGCCAAGACCACCGACGACGGTCGGCGAGGCACCGGAGCCACCGTTCCCTCCCTTGGTCCCGAACCCACCACCGCCACCGCCGGATCGCCCGGAGGTTCCCGACAGCCCGTTGCCCGCTCGGCACATCGTATCGAGAGCGCCAGCCCCGCTGATGTCGCGCGCGCCGCTGACCGAGAACGTGCCGTTGAGCGTGACCTTGCCGCCGGCGACGATCGCGAGCGCTTTCGTGCCCGTGACGACCACGTTCTGCGCGGTGATCGCCCTGGCCTTGACCACGAACACGCCAACCGGTAGCCCGGCGGACAGCGTCGATGTCGGAGGTGTGCGTGCGCCGCTCTGATCGACGATGGTGCCCGCGTCGGTGTCGATCGTCGTCATGCCCATCAAGATCAAGTCGGGGGCCTGCGCGGCTTCATCGAGCGCCATCGCGAGCCCGTTCGAAGGGTTGACCTTGTTGCAGCGTGGCTCCGTGGCGTTGCACCCGAGTGGGCAGGTCGACGTGCTGGTGACCGCCCCCGTCGCGTCGCACATCGTCAGCGTGTTCTGCGAGCACACGGCGGTCTGTCCTGCGGGGCAGCTGGCCGGTGCATCGATCGGCGGAGGAGCGTCCGGGGTGTCGTTCTTGACGGTTCCGCACGCCGTCGCGAGCACGCCGAAGAGGATCAGGGTCTGCCGCATGCCCGACATCATACCCGCGCCTCATCCATCGGTGCGAGTGTTCGATCCGAACTGAACCGGTCGGCCAACGGCGATCGGCGGTGCGCGCGGCTCGTCCATGCGCGACGACGAGGCATTCGGATCGTGACGAGGCGCACGCGCGCGCGTGCCTGCACGTGACGGGTCAGCTCGGGGCGATCGGCGAGACCCGCCAGATCTCGTCGGCGTACTCGCGGATCGAGCGATCCGACGAGAATTTCCCGGCGCGGGCGACGTTGAGGATCGCCGAGCGCACCCAGCGCGACGGATCTGCCCACGCCGTGTCGACGGTGCGCTGGCAATCCGCGTAGGCACGGAAGTCGGCGAGCACCAGGAACGGATCGCGATCGACGAGGTCCTGGACCAGCGGCGCGAACAGGCCGCGATCACCGGGCGAGAACGCCCCAGAGGCGAGCAGCTGGAGGACATTCGCGAGCTCGGGATCGCGGTCGACTTCGTCGCGAGGGTTGTAGCCGGTGCGCTTCTTCGCGGCGACCTCTTCTGCGGTCAGGCCGAACAGGAAGAACTCGTCGGCGCCGACCACCTCGCGGATCTCGACGTTCGCGCCGTCGAGCGTGCCGATCGTCAGCGCGCCGTTGAGCGTGAACTTCATGTTGCCGGTGCCCGAGGCCTCCATGCCGGCGGTCGAGATCTGTTCGGAGAGATCCGCCGCGGGATAGATCCGCTGCGCGTTCTTGACGCTGAAGTCCGGGACGAAGATCACGCGCAGCTGGTCGCGCGTGCGCGGATCGGCGGCGATCGCATCGGCCACGCCGTGTGCGAGGCGGATGATCAGCTTCGCGGTCCGGTACGAGGGTGCGGCCTTGCCGGCGAACAGGAACGTGCGTGGGGCCCCGCGGGGCTCGCCACGCCGGATCCGATCCCACAGCGCGATCACGTGGAGGAGGTTCAGGTGCTGGCGCTTGTACTCGTGGATGCGCTTGCAGTGTGCGTCGAACAGCGACGCGGGGTCGCAGACGAGGCCGTGGTGGCTGCGCAGCCAGGCCGCGAGGTCGACCTTGTTCGCCTGCTTCACGGCGCGCCAGTCGTCGCGAAACGCGGGCTCGTCCGCGAACGGCTCGAGGTCGCGAAGGCGGTCGAGGTCGCGCAGCCAGCCGTCGCCGATCGCGTCGGTGATCAACTCGGCGAGGCGCGGGTTCGCGAGGGCCATGAACCGGCGCGGCGTGACGCCGTTCGTCACGTTCGTGAACCGCTCGGGCCACAGCTCGGCGAAGTCGCGCAGCACGGTCTCGCGCAGGAGGCGCGAGTGCAGCTCGGCGACGCCGTTGATGTGGTGGCTCGCCACGGTCGCGAGGTGCGCCATCCGCACTTGCTTGTGGCCCTGCTCGCCGATCAGCGACATTCGCGCGAGCCGCGCCTCGTCACCGGGGAACCGCGCGCGGACCTCGTCGAGAAAGCGGCGGTTGATCTCGTAGATGATCTCGACGTGGCGCGGGAGCAGGCGCTGCATGAGCGGCAGCGGCCAGGTTTCGAGGGCCTCCGGGAGCAGGGTGTGGTTCGTGTACGCCATCGAACGGCGCGTCAGATCCCAGGCTTCGTCCCAGCCGAGCTGGTACTCGTCGACGAACAGCCGCATCAGCTCGGCGACCGCGAGCGCGGGGTGGGTGTCGTTGAGCTGGATCGCGAACGTGTCGGCGAACTCCCGGATCGTCGCGCGCGAAGTGAGGAGGCGGATGCAGTCTTGCAGCGCACACGACACGAAGAAGTACTGCTGCTCGAGACGCAGCTGCTTGCCGGCGGGGCTCGAGTCGTTCGGGTAGAGCACCTTGGTCAGGTTCTCGCTGCGGATCTTCGCGTCGACCGCGCGCCAGTACTCTCCGACCTGGAACGCGTCGAGATCGAACTCCTCGTCGGCGACCGCGGACCACAGGCGAAGGAAGTTCGTGGTCTGCGTACCGTAGCCTGCGACCGGAACATCGTAGGGCACGCCCTTGACCACGCGCTCCGGCACCCAGCGCACGCCGACGCGGCCGTGCCCGTTGTCGACGAGCTCGGTGTGCCCTCCGAACTTCACCGTGTGCTCGACCTCGTAGCGGCGGACCTCCCACGGGTTGCCGTTGCGGAGCCAGCGATCGGTGCGCTCCACCTGCCAGCCATCGCGGATCTGCTGGTCGAAGATGCCGAACTCGTAGCGCAGGCCGTGGCCGACGGCGGGGAGATCGAGGGTGGCGAGCGAGTCCATGTAGCAGGCCGCGAGGCGACCCAGGCCACCATTGCCGAGCCCGGGCTCCTCCTCGTGCTCGACCAGATCGTCGAGCGAGATGCCCATCCCGTCGAGTGCGGTGCGTGCCGCGTCCTCGAGGCCGAGCGCGAGGAGGTTCGACCCGAGCTGCGGGCCGATCAGATACTCGGCGGAGAGATAGATCACCGTGCGGCGGCGGTTCTCGAGGATCGAGCGCGCCGAGGCTACCCAGCGGTGGAGCAGGCGGTCGCGCACGGCGAAGGAGAGCGCGAGGTAGTGATCGTTGCGCGTGGCGACGCTCGGGAACTTCGCGAGCTCGACGTAGAGCTTGGAGATGATGTCGTCACGGAGCCCTGGCGCCTCGGTCATGCGCCGAGCTTACTCACAGCACGTCGGCGAGCGCGCGCACCCCGAACACGAAGTACGTCGACGTGCGCATGTCCTCGAACGTGAAGTCGGCACGGGTGTAGAGGTCGATCACCGGGGTCCGCGACTTGCCGATCGGCGTGAGGTGCAGGCTCAGCTCGGGGCCCACGAGCGGCGCCGTATCCCCGTTCGCACGCTGCATGCCGCCCATCACGCCAAGGCTGACCGGACCGATGCCATAGCTCGCGCCGCCGCGCAGCTGGAATCCGCCGGGGGCGAGCAGCCACACACCCTCGGTGATGATCGCGAACCTCGGCTTCTCGAGAGTCTTGGGATGGACCGGGCCCACGAGATCGTCCTGGATCTCGTCCAGGAACCGCCTGGCGAGCGCCTTCGGGTTCGGCGGGACTCCTCCGGCGGCGATCACGCGCTTGATCTCGTCCTCGACGCGGGCACGCAGTGCGTCCTTCACGATGTCCTGCACGTCGAGGACCGAGGACACCTTGAAGGAGTACAGCGAGAGCCCGAACGAGATGCCGTGCATCCCCGTGCCTCGGGTATCGACCGCACCGAGGTAGCCGACCTGCGGGCCGAACGCGATGGTGCGCCGCGCCCGGTCGGCCATCGCCTTCACGATCTTCAGGCCGGCGACGGCGTCATCGGCATAGTCGGCGCGTGCGGTGGAGGTTGCGAGCGCGAGGGTGGTCAGGATCAGGAGGAGTCGAGTCAAGTGAGCGCTTTCCGACGGCCATGTTCGAACGGTACGCACTCGGCGGCGGTCCGTGGGGTCGCTTCACGCGGAGATCACGCGCTACGTTCCGCGCATGTCTGACCACCACGCGACGATCAGCTGGCAAGGCTCGGCAACCGCGGAGGAGTTCGGGCGCGGCAAGTACTCGCGCGAGCACACCTGGGCGTTCGATGGCGGGGTCACCATCCGGGCATCTCCATCGCCTTCGGTGGTACCGGCGCCGTGGTCGAATCCCGCACATGTGGACCCGGAGGAGGCGTTCGTGGCCTCGATCGCGAGCTGCCACATGCTGACGTTCCTCTATCTCGCGGCAAAGCAGGGCCTGGTGCCGACGAGCTATCGCGACGCGGCGGTGGGGGTCATGACGAAAGGTACGAATGGCGTGCCGTGGATCAGCAAGGTGACCTTGCACCCCGAGCTCGCGTTCGCGGGCGACAAGCAGCCCACTGCGGCGGAGCTCGTGGCGCTGCACCACCACGCGCACGAGCAGTGCTTCATCTCGAACTCGGTCAAGACCGAGATCGTGGTCGCCGCGACTTCGTGACGACGCTCCTCACTTCGTGAGGACAAGATACGCGAGCACGCCGATCGCGCCGAGGAGGATCGCGATCAGCACGAACACGAGTGCATTCGACTTCCCGGGAGGCGCCACCGAACCCGTCGTCATGCTCTGCGCGGAGAAGCCACCAAACGAATTGCCGGGCAGACCATCGGACGCCGAGCCGCGCATCTGCCCCGGCGGGCGGCTACCACCCGGGCCCGTGGGCGGCTTCGAACCGAGCTGCGGACGGCTCGGCGGCTTGCTCGGCGCTTTCTGCGCGCCGCTGAGCGCGCTGGCGGGCTGCGTGCTCGTACGCTGGATCGACGGCAACGACGGCACGCTCGGCTTGGAGCCCGCGCCCGAGAGGTTCGGCTGGCTGGCGCGCGACCGCACCTTGCCCTTGCCGGAGTCCGGCTCGGAGCCACGACCGAGGTCGCGCATCGCGCCGTTGATCTTGTCGGGCTCCGCGAGCTTCTTCTGGTTCGAGAGGAACGCGAAGTACGAGTCCGGCATGTCGTCGAAGTCCATGACGAGATCGCACTCGTCACAGCGGCAGGTCGGAGGCTCGTGGGGCGGCGGACCCATGTCCGTCGCTTCGACCAGCAGGACCTTCTCCTCGTCGCACTCGGGGCAGAAGTACGGGACGTAGAAGCTCTTGACGACGCCGCTGCCCGTGAAGTTGTTGACGAGGTTGATCTGCGCGACGATCGCCGGCGAACACTCCACGAGGACCGAGCGCGTACCGTTGTTCTCCAGCTTCGAGAGCCAGTTCACCCAGTCGCGCACGCCGCACGAGTTGATTCGCTCGATCTCGCCGAGATCGATCACTGCAGTGCCTGCCGGAATCTTGTCGACAAGATCCGTCAGCTCGTTGTCTTCGTCGATGACGCCGCCGAGCTTGACGTAGCTCACGTCACCCCGGTGCTGCACCGACGCCTGGAACTTTTGGCTCATCGCACCTCCGCCACGTAACGGCGGTATGGTCTATTACAACGCACCCGCATAAGCTGTTGCCCGTGCAAATTGTAGCCTGGCGCTCGTCGGAGGATCCAGCAAGCGGGTGCTGGATTTGCGTCCAACTGTGTAGGCTGGTGTCGCCGATCTCGGCCTGCCAGGATGCTCAGCCGACAGTCAGCGCGTCGCGAAGTTGCTGATAGTCGTCGGAGAGATAGAACCGCACCAGGTCGGGCCCTCCGAGCACCGAGCCCAGCGCGACGGTCGCGTCGTGACTGGGGAGGCGCTCGCCCGAGAGGCGGGCGACAGCCCAGATCGCTGCTGCGAAGTCATCGCACGCGAGCAGTCCGGCCCGCTTCGCGCATGCCAGCATGCCGTCCATCCACGCGCCGGCGTCGACGTCCCGGATACCGGCGTGCGATTCGAGCACCTTCTGCGCGTCGCCGTTCGCCGCATTGACGAGGTCGGCGGCAGGACCGGTGAGCTCGGCGTCGGAGGCGAGGAGTGCGCGGAGTAGCGCACCGAGCTCGCGGCGATGACGCGCTCCGAGCTGGAGCAGCGCCGCGTAGCCTCCGCGGATCGCCTCGAACGCGTAGCCGAACATGAACCGGAGCGCGAGGTCGCTCTCGGCGAGCAGCGAGCGGTCGATCACGACGACGCGGCGCGGGTAGGCGGTCACCGCGAACAGGCCCGGGACCTTCTCGCCGACGAACACCTCGGCATCGATCTCGTAGAGGAAGCCGAGCTCGGCGGCGAGCTGGACCAGCCGCGGCTCCGTGCCCTGTGCGGGCAGGAGGTTCTCGCCAAGGCTCGGCTGCGCGACCAGGCTCGACAGCTGCTCGGCGAACACGGCGAACACCTCGCCGAGCGGCTCGCGAGCGGCGGCGGTGATCAACAGGCGTTCGCGCTGATCATCGGAGATCGGGCGGCGCATCGCCTCGGTGACGCGGGTGGCGCGCAGGCGCTGTGCGGTCGACCGATCGGCCTCCTCGGCGAACCCGAGCAGGTCGAGCGCGGTGAGGACGCGGTTCGCGCGCTCGACGTCGCCGGTCCGGTTATAGAAGGACGCGAGCAGGCGGTACGCGGGGGCGTGGTGGATGTCGCGCTCGAGCACCTTGCGGAGCTCGCCGATCGCGCGCCTGGGATCGTCGACCGCGTAGATCTCGGCGAGGGCCACGCGATCGCTCGGGCTATCGGGCTCGACGTTCAGGATGCCGCGGTAGGCCTCGATCGCGGCGGGCCGATCCCCCGAGGCCAGGAGGATACGGGCGAGACCGCGCTGGAGCGGCACGGCGGCGCGTGGTCCACCGTGGGCCATCGCGGCGTGCGCGGCTTCGATCAGCAGCGTCTCGGCCTGGCGTTGATCGCCACCGTCGGCGGCGCGGCGCGCGAGCACGAGCGCGGGCGGTGCGTAGCCAGGGTCGTACTCGCTGGCGCGGCGATACTGCGGCGCGGCCGCGCGCGGATCTCCGGCGGCATCGAGGATCCTGCCCTTGTAGTAGTAGTAGCGGGCCAGCGCTGAAGCCGACAGGCCCTGACCCGGCGCGGTCGCGAGCTCGATCACGCGATCGATCGCCTGGCGCGCGTCGGGGTACTTCGCGATCAGGAAGTACTGCTGGGCGAGCATGTAATACGCGTCCTGGTGACCCGGATCCGTCTTGATCACCTCGCGGAGGACACCGATGGCACGGTGTGCGTCCATCTCACCGTCTGCGTGGATCACGGCCTGGCGCATGCGCGCGGCGAGGCGATCGACCGGTGACGTGGAGTTGGTGTTCGTGAACTTCTGGATCGCGGTGATCGCCTCGGACCAGTGCCGGACGTCGGCGTGGAAGTCGACGAGCGCGGACAGCACGGTGAAGTCGGATGGCGCGAGGTCCACGGCCTGGCGATACAGCTCTGCGGCTTGATCGAGATCTCCGTCGCGCTCGATGATCGCCGCGCGGCCGATGTGCACCCGCGCGAGTAGCGCGCCCGCGTCCTCGCGGCGGCGGTAGAGCTTGTCGAGCTCGCGATACGTGAGCTCGAACTCCCACGCCTCCGGACTCGCACGCGCGAGCAAGCCGAGGTCGTCGAGCGCCTCCGCGTTCGTCGGCTTGAGCTCGAGAGCGACGATGAAGCTCTCCGCGGCAGCGCGTGGATCGCCGGTCATCTTCGCGACGACGCCGCGGCGGCGATAGAAGTCGCTGCGTGTGCTCGGATCGCCATCGCGCATCGCCTTCTGTGCGAGCGCACTGGCGAGCGGCTGCGCCTTGTCCCACTCACCGGCATCGAAGAAGTGTTCGAACAGCGCCTGGTTCGCGGGCAGACAGTCCGGATCCACGCTGAGCGCGCTCTCGTAGTACTGCATCGCCTTCTCGGCATCGCCGAGCTGCTTCTCCTGGATGCGGCCGATCTGCGCGAACACGCCGGCGCGCTCCTTGTCGTCCTGCCACAGCTTGACCTCGAGCTCGAGGGTCTCGATGACACGCGGCCACTCCTCGCGGCGGCGATACAGATCGCGGAGTCCGTGCACCGCCGGGAGGCATGCGGACGAGGTCTTGATCGCGGCGTCGTAGTAGCGAATCGCGTCCTGCTCGCGGCCAAACTTCGCCTCCATCACGGAGCCGCAGCGGAAGTAGAGCAGGGCCTTCGTGTTGCGATCGTTCGTGACCTTGATCAGCTTGCGCGTGACCTCGATGAACTCCGCCCACTGCTCGGTGGATTCGTAGATGCGGCCGAGCGCGTCGAGCGCGTCGCGGTTCTCCGGCTGCAGCTCGAGGATCTTGAGGTAGTGCTCGGTCGCCGTATCGACATCGCGTGCACCTTCCTCGGAGACACGGGCGATGCGCTTGAGCAGCTCGACGGACTCCGCCTTGCCCGACGACTGCGACAGCCGCATCTTGAGAACATCGATCAGGCCGCTCTTGTCCTGCGCGTCTTCGTAATAGCGCTCGAGCGTGCTCGCGGCGCCCGCATCGGCGGGATCCACGGCGAGCAGCTTGCGCTGCAAGCGCATCGAATGGCGCGCGTCACTCGCGTGCTCGGCCGACAGCTGCGCCGCCGAGCGAAGCGCCTCGGTCTTGCGGTTCGGATCTCGCTGGGTCTCCGCGCGCTTCTCGTAGGCGTCGATCAGCGGCTGCCAGTTGCTGCGCTGGTTGCACAGCTGCTCGAGGATCTTCACCGCGGCCGCCGGCTGGGAGTCGACCTCGATCACCTTCTGGTACGACTCCACGGCTGCATCGATCTGGCCGAGGAAGTTGAGCTGCACGTTGCCACGGCGCGAGTACAGATCGCCGAGGCGATACGCACGTGACACGCCATTCTCGACGTGAGCGATCGCACTCTCGTAGAGCTGCATCGCCGCGGCCCAGCGCTCCGCCTTGTAGCAGACGCGCTCCATCGCGGTGAACACCTCGCGGTTCGTGGGATCGGCGGCAAACGCCGCGGTGTATGCCGCGAGCGCGCCATCGACGTCGCCGCGATTCGAGCGGAGCGTGGCGACGCGGCCGAACAGCTGCGCGCGCGCCGTGGCGTCCTTCGTGGCCTCGGCCCGGGCCTCGAGAATCCGCGCCAGCTCGCGGTCGCGGCCGGTCTGTTCGTACAGGCTCTCGAGGGCCTTGATCGCTGCTGGCTCGTCCGCACGAAGCGCGAGCACACCTTCGTAGGCGGCGATCGCATCGGCCTGTCGGTTGAGCCGAGTGGCCCGGAGCTCGCCGAGCTCGAGCAGGACGGTGACCTGGCGCTCGATGTCCGTCGGGCGGATCATCGGCAGCTCGCGCTCCAGGACGAGGGCGACCTCGGCCCAGCGCTGCGCGGCGCGGAGGAGCTTCAACAGATTCTGCTGGCGTTTGTCGTCGACGACGGCTGCCTGCGCGATCAGCAGCATGCGGATCGCAGCGTCCGTGTCGCCAAGCTCGTTCTCGTACAGGTTTGCGAGCTCGGAGGCCCGCTGCGCTTTCTCGGCGGGCGAGGTCGCAGCCTCGAGCTGCTTGCGGCGGACCTCGGAGAGCTCGGACCACTCGGCGATCTTCGCGAGCGCTTCGGCGAGAACTTCGACGTTGCGCGGGGTCTGCGGTGCGCCACGGAAGGCGCGGGCGAGCTCGTCCCACAACCCGAGCTTGCGGGCCGGCTCTTCGATCCCGATCAGCGCCTCGGTCTGATCCGGTTCGACGCTGAGCACGTCGAGGTACGCGGCGACCACGACCTCCGGCTCCTGATCGAGCTCGGTGAGAGTGCGCGCGAGCTCGGTCTGGAGCTGCATCCGGCGCGCGAGGGGCGGATCGGTGGCGAGCTCGGCGCGCACGATCGCGAGGACCTTGTCGAGGCGCCCGGCCTGGCGGTGCAGGCGCGCCTGATCGCGGAGTGCATCGGGGTGGTTGACCTCGGCGGCGCGCTCCAGAGCGCTCAGCGCGGCGGCTTCGTCACCGCGAAGCTCTTCGGCAACCGCGATCTCGATCCAGATCTCGCCTTGACGGCCGGGCGTGGTGGCGAGCGCGGCGGCCTTCCTGCGCAGCTCGATCGCGCGCGGCCACAGCTGATCGCGATCACATAGCCGCGCGAGGGTGAGCATCGCGTTCCAGTCATCCGGGCGCTCGGCGATCAGCCGCTCGAGAGCGGCGCGCGCACCCGCGGGGTCACCGAGATGCTCGTCGAGGAGCTCCGCGTGTTCGCGCGCGGCCTGCGCGCGCGCATCCTTGCTGGTCAGCGACGTCGCGAGCTCGGAGAGCACGCGGGCCAGCGGCTCGTAGTGCTTGCCGGCGCGATACACCGCAGCGAGCGCGGCGCGGCAGAACGGATCGTTGGGCCCGCGCTCTGCCGCCTGGCGCAGCGACTCCTCGGCTTCGACAAAGTCACCGCGGGCGAGATCGACGATGCCGCGCGCGCACCACAGCGCAGCGGCGCAGCGGGCGTCGGGATCGCTCTTCGCGCTCGCCGCGTAGACGGTGGCGAGGTTGTCCTCGTCGCCCTGCCGGTACAGGCGCATGAGATGATCGCGCGTCGTCGGCAGCGTCGGCTCGCTGGTGGCGCGTTGCCACAGCTGGATCGCTTTCGCCGGCTCGCCACGGCGCTCCGCGATGGTCGCGGCCCACCGCACGAACAAGCCGCCGCGCTCCTCGAACCGGACCATCGTGGCGGCGTTCGGTGCGGCGTGCTCGATCGCATCGAGCCAGCGCTCGGCGGCGCGGCTGTCGACCGTGTCGACCACGGCACGGGCCAGCTCGCCGATCGATGGGTCGTTCGTGGCGTGCGCGAGCTCGAGAGCGCGCCAGGCGTGCGTCGCGGCGACCTCGATGCTCGTGGGATCGCCCGCGAGCCGACGATGTGCGGCAAGCGCGGCCATCCGATCCACGGCCCCGGCAGCGCTCCACGCGGCGCGAAGCGTGGCGATCCGCCGCGCTGCCCCCGGCTGTTGCGCCGAGGGGTCGTCGGCGAGCTGGATCCACAGCACCATCGCCTGCTTGTGCTCGCGATCGCGTTCGAGCTCGGCTCCGATCGCGTGACGTGTGGCGAGCGCTTCCGCCCCACCGCCGGCGAAGGACGCGACGAGCTCCGCGCGCTTGTCGAGGATCTCGTAGCGGCGTTCGTCGTCGAGGATCGTGGCCGCGGTGATCGCGAGATCGAACGTGCGGAGCCAGCCGAGCTCCGCGCCGTCGAGCGAGCCGATACCCGGGTAGTGCTCGAGCTTCGCCCAGCAGGTGGCCAGCGCGGCGGCGGCATCGCCAGTGCGATCGAGGAGTAGCGCGGCGGTCGCGGCGACCTCCTCGGGGTGCGAGGTGACGCTCAACTCGGCGCGGCGCAGCTCGATCACCCGGGCCCAGTTGCCGAGAACCTGGTGCGCGAGTGCAGCCAGTTCGATCACGTGGGCGCGCCACACCGGCGGAAGCTTGCCGAGCGAGAGCAGATGATCGGCGATCTCCGAAGCCTTGTCGGCGCGGCTGTGGCGCCACATCCACGCGTCGGCGAGCTCGATCGCGAGTGCGCCCGCCTCCTCGACGATCCGGTGTTCGAGCGCGACGAGCGCCTCGGGGCCGCCGTTCGCGAGCGCCGCCGCGAAGCGCAGGCGCGGTGCGAGCGGGTGGCGATCGGCGAGCTCGAGGAAGCGCATCGCCTCGTCGGCCTGGTGCAACGCATCCCAGCTCGCGAGGGCGGTACGGACGTTCAGATCCGCGAGGCGCCCATCGTCGTCGCCGACGAGCAACGCCTCGGCCTCGCTCGCGACGAGCTCGAGCATGCGCTGGACCAGCGCGCCGGAGTCCGGCGCGCTGACGCTCCTCGTGATCTCGGAGACCTCATCGAGATCCGGAACGACCTGGACGACATCGGTCTTCGCAGGCGACGGTGCTACCGGCGCGCGAACGTACGGGATCGGCGGCGGCTTCGTCCCGGGCCGACGGATAGGCGGATCCGCCATGCGACTACCGAGCGTACCAGGACCCTGTCAAAAGACGCCAGAACTAGCCCTTTCCGGTGGTACCGTCGACACCGATGAGGTCTCGCCGGGCCGTCTGCGTCAGCCGAGACGAGGGCGTTCGGCGGGTGGTCGGCGCCGCGCTGGCGTCCGCAGGCTTGCTCGTGGAGCACGCCGAAACGCTGCCGTCGTCGACGGGGGACGCCGCCCTGGTGGTCGTCGACCGGGCGACCCGCGAGGCAGCCGGGACCCAGCTGCATCACGTCTCGGCCCCTGTCATCGTGGTCGGGGATGATCTGGACGACGACGGCCTGATCACTCTGATGCTCGAGCACCCGGTCAGCCACCTGGTGGGGGATCCACACGACCGCGACCTCGGAATCACGACCGAAAAGCTCGCATCCGGCGACGTTTTCGGTCTCGAAAAGTATCTGGCTAGCGGCACGAAGGTCGGGGAGCGCGTGATCCGCTCGGAGTCCGACAAGCGGCACGCGATCGACGAGGTCTGCGCCTGGGCCGATGCGGTCGGGGCACGGCGGCCGGTGATCCATCGCATCACCTCGGTGGTCGACGAGCTGCTCATGAACGCCCTCCGCGATTGCGACGACACCGGCGTGCGTCGCGCCGTGCTCCGCTGGGGCAGGGACGATGCCGCGCTCGCGATCTCTGTCGGCGACGGGTTCGGGGCGCTGAGCCAGCGCGACGTGATCGATCACGTGCGGCGCGCACGCAACGAGCGCGGTCGGCCCCAGCCGAGGACCGAGTCCGACGGCGCAGGACTCGGGCTCTATCTCGTGCTGGCGAATGTCGCGTCGCTGGTCGTGAATGTGGCGCCGGGCCTCGAGACCGAGGTCGTGTGTCTGTTCGATCTCGCGAAGCCGGGCCAGCAGGGGGCGATCCAGCGGAGCGTTCGCTCGCTGCACGTGTTCCGAGCTGCGAGCTGACCGCTCCTCGAGCGGGCTGACACGAGATCGTGTCGAACGGCCGCCGACCTCGAACGCGTGTCAGGCGACGAGCTCGAGATGCGCGCGGAGCATGCCACTCGGACCGAACAGTCGGGCTTCCCACTCGGCGAGCAGCTCGCGCGTATCGCGGTCGTCGGGATGGAAGCTCGGGCGGAAGTACGCGAGGTAGGCCGGGACGAGGCGGGTCAGGTGCCCCGGCCACACGAACAGGCGCCGGATGCCGCGGAGCCACGTCCACGGCCGGAGGAGGATGCCACGGGTAGCCATCAGCCGAGCGTGGACGAGCATCTGCACCGCGAAGAACACCACGGTGGTGAGCAGCATGATCGCGGAGCGGCGCACATAGCCGCCGTGCGCCGCGCGATAGACGTCGAATGCGACCGCCTTGTGTTCGGACTCCTCGAGTGCGTGCCACAGCCACAGGCCGCGGACGGATTCGTCGATCTCGTCGCGCATGCGCGCGTCGCGAAGCAGGCTCTCGGCGAGCATCGCGGTGAAGTGTTCGAGTGCGCAGGTCGCGGCGAGCTGAGACCTCGGCGACAGCACCTTGCGCACGAGCCGGAGAAATCCCCGTAGCCGGAGCTCGAGTCTCGGGGATGCCGCATAGCCGTGCGCGACGAGCAACTCGTTGAACGCACGGTGCTCCTTCCCGTGCATCGCCTCCTGACCGATGAAGCCCTTCACCTGTGCGGCGAGCTCGCGCGTGGTCACGTACGCCTTGTGCTGTTTGACGGAGTCGACGAAGAACCGTTCACCTTCGGGGAACAACAACGACAACGCGTTCAGGAACGTGGTCTGGAACGGATCGTCGTTGCACCAGTCGCGGCGGATGCCCTCGGCGGTCAGTGCGAAGTCGACGTCGCGGCGTGGGATCGTCATCTTCGCAGTCTGGGATCTGCGTCGGTTCAGCCCTAGGTCCGCGCAGGCCGAGTGGTTATCATTTGGGGCCACGTGTTCGACCTTCCCGGGGCCTACATCCGTGACCTCGTCGAGCTGACGGGACGGTGGAACGTCGCGCCCGACGCACTGCTCGCCGATCTTCCGATCACGGCGGCGGCGCTCGCGGATCCCACGACCCGCGTCCCGCTCAAGGTCTGCGAGGCGATCATCGCGCGTGCGCACGCACTGACGCACGAGCCCGCACTCGCGTTTCATGTCGGTACGCAGATGCGGCTGTCGTCGCACGGCTTCCTCGGATTCGCGGCGATGACCGCCGGCACCGTACGCGAGGCACTCGAGCTCGCGACGAAGTTCGCATCGACCCGCACCTCGGCGATCTCGCTCGCGCTCCACAGCGAGGGTGACTCCGCGAGCGTCGTGATCGAGGAGCGCACGCCACTCGGCGACATGCGCGAGTTCCTCGTGATCGCGCTGCTCGTCGGTATCTGGCAGCTCGGCCGCGGCCTCACCGGTGCGCCGCTCGATGGCTACGCCGAGTGCGCGTTCCCGGCGCCAGCGTACGCCGCGACCCTACCCCTCGGTGGTCGCCTGCGGTTCGATCGGCCGGCCCATCGCCTGGTGTTCGCGGCGCGCGTGCTCGGCCTACCGCTCGTGAGCGCCGATCCGGTCGCCACCAAGATCTCCACCGCGCAGCTGGAGCGCGAGCTCGCGGCCGTTGTCGACGCGGGCCTGCCGTCACGGATCCGCGCACTGTTCGCGGCGCGGTCTGACTTCCCTCCGGTCACCGACGTCGCGAAGCAACTCCGCATGTCGACGCGAACTCTCAAGCGCAAGCTCGCCGAGCACGACACCACGTTCTCCGCGATCCGCGACGACCAGCGCCGGCAACGTGCGCTCCTCCTTCTCGACAACCGCGACCTTTCGATCGGCGAGATCGCGACGAAGCTCGGGTACAGCGAGCTGCCGAACTTCACGCGCGCGTTTCGCAAGTGGACCGGCATGACACCGCACGCCTACCGCGAGCGGGGATCGCACCACTCGCGTTAGCGGTCAGCGACTGCGCAGATAGACGTCGACGATCGCGCCGGTCCGCACCACGCCGCTCGCATCGCGCCACGTCAGCGCGCTCGCCCTCGCAATTACCGCGCGGATCGCACCTCGTCTCCGCACGTGCGGCGATCGGAATCGAGATCACCACGTCGCTCGCGGGGCGCAGCTCGCCGGCGCTGCTCGCATGGTCGCCGTTGCGATCGGTCCACAGCAGAAGCGTCGCGAACATCGGATCGCGGCGATCGATCACGCCGTCGTCATTTGCGTCGAGCGGAGCGAGCGCAGCAAACCCATTCCGCGCGCTATCCCCGGTCGGCAGCCGCGTCGCATCGCCGAACAGCTCGGCGCCGCTCGTGATCGCGCCATCTCCATCGCGATCGATCGCGAGCCACGGCGTGCGTGCGCTCGGCCAGTCGCTCGTCGCGGGCTCGCCCGGTCGAAACGCAAACCGCTCCGCCATCGCCGGCACGAGCTCGATGGGCTCCCCGTCGAACGCGACCACGAGTGGCGTGTCACACACGTTGCCGTTCACCCGGCGACACAGCTCGCTGACCCTCACGCTCTGTTCGTCGTCGAACTTCTCGAACAGTTCGCTGATCCGTTCACGCGGTGGAGCTGTGCCGTCCTCCATGTGCGGCTTTGGCATCATCCCCGCGCACGGATCGTCCTTCCGGATCTTGCAGATCTCTCTCGCGGCACGCTGCTGCGCCGCGGACATCATCGAGAACCAGTTCTTCCGCACGGGCCGTTTGACCGTGGGCTCCGGCCGCTCGACCCCGGTCCGCGTGTCGACCAATGCCGGCAGCGACGCCGCAGGCTTTGGCGCCTCGACCGGTGGCATTGAGGCAACCGCGATCGGCGGTGTCGGCACCGCTTCGGGCTCCGCCCGTTCGCACCCTCCAAGACACGCAAGCAGCAACAACACCCGCATCCAATCCAGACACGAGCGAACGGGGACGGTTTCAACTTACGCAACTTGCGATCCGGAACCCCGCGAAACCTCGTCGAGCGAACGGGGACGGTTTCAACTTACGCAACTTGCGATCTGGAACCTCGCGAAACGTTGTCGCGCGGGGAACCAATCGCCCGCGGATGACGCAGTTTCGCGGCCTTGGAGATCGCAAGTTGCGTAAGTTGAAACCGTCCCCTTTACCGGACGAGGGCCGCCACCAGCACCGCCAGGGTGCCGCCGCCGACAAGGGCGAGGCCCGGGAGCGGCGAAGGCTGGCGGAGAGCGGCGAACAGGCCGGGGCCGAGGACAAAGATGGTCCACCAGCCGAGGATCCAGACGAGCTTCGCGAGGCGGCGCGACGAGGACGAGATCGGGAGGGTGGCCGAGAGCTTCGGGAGCTCGATCGGGGGGCGTTGCAGCCGGCCCGAGAGGGAGAGGCCGTAGGCGGCCGTCCCGACCAGCGTGGCCGTGAGCCACGGGGTCGGATCCACAGGGCGAGAGATCCCGACGATGACAAGGACGATGAAGGTCAGCCCGCCGAGAGCGAAGGCCATCGGATAGCGGCGGCGCATGAGGCGCGCATCCTTGGAGTAGGGGAGGGCAGCGTCGCCGATGATGCGGGCGATGGCGCGCTCGATCGCGCTCGGCGGGTGGATCTCGAGGGTCGCGAGTCGCTGACGATCGAGGGCCGAGACGTCGCGAAGGATGGTGCCCATCACGCGCGGGGCGGTGGCGCGCGTCGCGAGGATCGAGACCAGGGAGACGCCGCCGATCGAAGCAAGGACGATCGGCATCGGCACATTGGGCGAGCCGCCGGTGAGCCACGAGCTCGCTATCAGGATTCCGACGATGAGGAGGCTCGAGGCGAAGCCGGGGAACGCGCCGAGGGCGGCGGTGGAGGGCGCCGGCGGCGTGGTCGCGGCGGCGGGAGGGCGCTTGCCATCGATGCCCGCGGCCACGCGCAGGGCCTGGACGCGATCGCTCTGGCCGACGGCGACGAGGGACGCGGCCCAGACCGCGACTGCGGGGAGGAACAATGCCGCCGCGAGGCCCAGTGCGCCTGCGACGGCGAGATGCCGCGCGAGTAGCTCGGTCGACTTCCATGCGATGGGGGTTGCGCCGATCCCGACGACGAGGGTGGTCCACAGCGCGGACTTCACGCACCGCCACAGCGCGGCGTCGAGAAGCGGGCCGCCTTCGATCGGGAGCTGCGCGAGGAGCGCGGCGTCGGCGCGCCAGTACAGGTGGAACGGGACGCGCATGAACGCGAACGCATAGGCGGCAAGAGTGCCGGCGAGCCAGGCGTGGCTCGCGCTCGCGAGTGCCGCGGTGTTGGCAGCGGCTCGCTCGGCGTCCGAGTACGCGTCGGCGGCGGGAATGCCGCGCCACCACACCCATCCAGCGAGCGCGGCGCCGGCGATCCACACGGCCGCGAACGCGGCGCCGCTTCGGGCCCGCTTGTCGTGGAGCGTGGACCACCGGATCAGATCGACGCTGGTCACGTGGGGCCTTCGTCCTCGATCAGAGACACGTAGAAGTCCTCGACGGCAGAGGGACCCTTGCCGAGGAGCTGCGCGAGTTCCTGACCGCGCTTGTCGGCGACGAGCTTGCCTTTGTCCATGAGCAAGATGCGATCGCACATCCGCTCCGCCACGCCGAGCAGGTGGGTGGACATCAGGACCGTCGCGCCACGCGTGGCGGCTGCCTTGAGCGCGGTGCGTGCCGAGCGCGATGCGTGCGGATCCAGGCCGTTGAGGGTCTCGTCGAGAAGGACGAGGTCGACGCCGCCGACGAGCGCCGCCGCGAGGCCCACGCGCTGGCGCATGCCGAACGACAGCTCGCGGCACGGCCGCGCAAGAATCTTGTCGAGGCCGAGTGAGCCGAGCACCCCCTCCGCCGCCGCGCGGTCGGAACCGCGTGCCTCCGCGACGAACGTCACGTGCTCGAGGACGGTGAAGAACTCGTAGAGCGCTGGCGGCTGATCGGCGAACCCGACCTTGCCGCGCAGCGATCGCGGTGCAGTCGCCAGGTCCTGTGTGCCGACGAGGATCTTGCCTGCAGTGGGGACGATCGAGCCGGCGATCGCCGACAGCGTGGTGCTCTTGCCGGCGCCGTTCGGTCCGAGCAGCAGCACGATCTCGCCGGGGCCAAGCTCGAGGCTCAGGTCATCGACCGCGAGCCGCTTGCCGTAGTGAATCGTCAGGTGTTCGATCTTCGCGAGCGCGGTCACTTCGTGGCTGGCTCCCAGGTGTAGACCGCAACGTAGAGCACCTTCGTGCTGCCGTGTGCTGGCACTGTGGTTCGCATCGAGATCTGCTGCGGTCCTTCCTTGTCGGCCTCGAGCGCGGACCGATACGCCAGGGTCCAGTTCTGCCCGCGGTAGAGATGCTCGCGGAGAACGACCTCGACCGGTAGCGCGCGCGTGTTCGTCACGGTCAGCACGAACTCTTCGACGAGGCGCTTGCCATCATCATCGACCGTCAGCTCGCGCCGCTCGCGTCTCCCACTCACGCCGGTCGCCGTGCCGATGGCGACGGTATCGACGCCGGCCACGCGTGTTGCAGCGTCGAACAACCGGGCTTCGCCGAGGACAGCGAGAGAACCATCGGCACGGCGCTCGAGGAGGCGCACCGGCCCGCCCGGAAGGCCCGCGCTCGACGACTGCTCGCGCTGGACCTCGAAGCTCTCGGTGACGCGCGAGTCCGCGACCGGTACCACGCCGAGCACCGGATCGCGGATCGGCGCTGAACCGCTGTGGTCGAGCTTGGTGCCGATCGGATCGTAGACGAGGACCGAGTGCATCTTGCGCGGTGCATCGCCGGGCAACAGCTCGACGCGGGTCTCGCCGGTCCCGAGCACGATCGTCCCGAGCGTCCGCGGCTGCGCGACCGGCGTGCTGCCGGTCGGCGTGCCGGCGAGCTGCGCACCGAACTGCTCTGCGAGCCGCCCGCGCCACGCGCCGAGCTCGCTATCGACGACGAACGCGCGGATGTTCGCGAACCCGAGGCCGGTGGTGTTGCGGATCGCGATCGCACCGCGCAACGTCACCCGTTCGCGTGCCGGCGTGGTCGTCAGCGTGTAGGCCGCGTCCCACGTGATCCTCTCGGTGACGTACCCCAGGTAGAGCGTGAAGTGACCCGCGTGCGGACCGCTGACCACGAACGTCACTTCCGTCGGCGCGGTTGGCGCCTGCGGCGCGATCGGCCCGTCCTCTTCGGTGGTCTCCTTCTCCTCCTCGTCCTCTGACGGCTCTGGATCGGCGGCCTTCTGCCTCGCCGGCTCCGTCACACCTGGGACCCCGGCCGCGCGCAGCTCCGAAACGATGAGCTCGCCGCGCTCGAGCACCACCACGTCATCGACATCGACGCCGATCGGGACGCGCACCGTCACCGTTGCCGTATCGGCCGGCGGGATGTTGACCTCGACCCGCTGCTTGACCAGTGCGCGGTCGCGATACAGCGTGACCTCGTCGCCGGCCGCGGGCCGCGGCGCCGCTCGCTGGACCTTCGGCCCGCATGCGGCGACGGCGAGCATCACGAGCGCAGCGCGGATCACCATGTGTAGATGACGGAGTACGTGACGGTCTTCTTCCCGCTCGCCGGCACCGTCGCCCGGTACTCGACGGTCTGCGCACCGGCGCGGGTGCTTCTGGAGTCCTCTGCGTCGAGCCGCCACACCGGCCATCGCCATGCGAACTCGCGGATCACGATCTCCGCCGGCTTCTTGGACTTGTTCTCGACCTTGACCTCGAGCTTCTCCGTGACCGTGTGCGTGCGCTCGTCGTAGGTGCACGCGAGTGCCTTGCGCTCTCCCACCACCTCGGTGTGCGGCGCCACGCGCACGCGCGCTAGCCCGGAGCTCGACCGCAGCGGCTCCTCGCTGACGATCTCGAGGCGATCGGCCTTGTGCCGGAACATCCGAACGCGCCCGTCGGGGAGGGGCCCGGTCGTCGGCACGTCGACCTCGATCGCAACCTCGGCGCGACCGTTACCCATGCCGACGCCGTTGAACTGGTTACAGTCGGTGTTGGGATACGCCTGGAACCCGAGCGACGGATCCGGCATCGCCTCGTACGTCACCACCGATCGCGCCTTCGCGTTCTGCTTCGTCGGGAACAGCGGGACTTGAACGAACTGCCCGCTGCCGAGATGCACCGGCGTGGCGATCGTGTACCGCGCGGGCGAAGGTGCTGGCGCTCCGCGCACCGATGCTGCCTGACTCACCGGTGCTCCGCCGACGAGCGTCAGCTCCGCGTTGTCGAACGTCGCTCCCGATGCGTTCTTCACGGTCGCCCACGCAGAGAAGTCGACACTGGCACCGTCTTCGGCGACCACGGCGAGGTAGTCCGCGGTCCACGACATGCCGTCGGCACGGTAGGTCAGCTCGATCTCGTGCTTGCCGGGCTTCTTCGACGCGAGGCGCCACACGAGGCTCGGCCGGTCGACGCCCGAACCGGCGGGTAGCCGAACATCCTGCACGTAACCATCGCGGCGCATGATCTGGAGCCGGCGCTGCTCACCCGTGCCGATCTCGAGCACGAGCACTTGTTCGTCGACGGAGCGCAGCACGCCGGCGAGCTCGCCTTTCGCCGACACGACGGTCACGGGATCGCCGACGTGCCGTTGCAGGATCTCGGTCGGCGTGGTCGCGCCTCGCACGAACCGCTGCTCCGCGATCGTCGTCGAGGGATCGGTGAGGTCCCGCAGCAACACCGACGCGGGGTCCACGGTCGCCGCCACGCCCGGGATCCGGATCTCCGTTCCGGCGACAACCTCGATGTCGCGGCGGTCGGTGATCAGCGCGCCCGTCGTCGGCGCGGACCCACCGTACGAGAGCCCCCCGTAGACCGCGGCCGCAGGTCCCGGTGTGGCCCACACGGTGACCTTCGTACGCGGCGCCGGCCCCCCTGCGCTCGCGACCACGGCGCCGATGCCGACGCCGAGCGCGACGAGTCCCGCCAGGGAGTGGCTGCCCATGCGTCCAGTGTACGACGACGCGAACAGGCCACCACATTTCATCTGTGTGTATAGTGCCGACGTGGCGGTCGCGACGTATCCGGGAACGGTGTCGCCGTTGCGGGGGCTGGACCCATTCGGGGAGGCCGAGCGCGACGTCTGGCATGGTCGCGAGACCGAGCGCGACGAGATCGCGAAGATGGTCACGGCCGATGGGTTTCGCGCGGGCCTCGTCTATGGCGAGCCGGGCGTTGGCAAGACCTCGCTCGTTCGGGCTGGCCTGATCCCGTACCTGCGCGATCACGGCATCGTCGCGCTCGCGTGCGAGGACCTCGGCACACCGGCGCAGAGCTTCGCTTCGGGGCTCTCGGCGTTCGGGATCCAGCCCAACAACAACGAAGCACCGGTCGCGTTCGTCTCCCGCGCCGTCTCCGCGGCGGTCGCTGGCCAGCAGTTCGTGTTCGTCGTCGATGACATCGACGTGCTGTGCGCGGACGACAAGGCGGTCGGCGAGCTCAGTGACCTGTTCGCGCGCGTGGTCAGCCGCTCCGGCGGTCGCGCGCGGTTCCTGTTCGTGTGCGCGAGCGAGCGCCAGCACCTGCTCGGCGCCCTCGAGCGGCGCACCGGCTCGTTGTTTCCGCCGTCGGCGCGCTACGAGCTGCCGCGCATTCCGGCGGCGCTCGCGAGCTCGATCTTCGATCGAATGCTCTCGCTCTCCGGCGTCGCCGCCGATCCTCCGCTGGCCGATGCGGTCGTCCAGGGCATCAGCCGTGGTCAGCCGCTGCTCGCCGCGGATCTCCAGATCTCGGCGATGGCGATGCGCGACCTTCGCATCACCACGCTCGCCGCGTTGCACAAGATCGGCGGCCCAACGGAGCTCGAATCGCTCTGGCTCCACGAGGCGTGCAAGGCCACCGGCAACGAGCGGTCGGCGCTGCGGCTGTGCGCCGAGCTCGCGGCGACCGGTCATGTCCCGCGCACCGCCGAGAGCGTGGTCAAGCGCATCAACCTCGACATGGCGTTCGCGCAGCAGGCGCTGAACACGCTCGAAAGCAAGGGCGTGATCATCCGCGCCGACGCGGCGGCGAGCTCTTGGATCCTGCGGCACGAGGTGCTCACCCAGCGCGTGAAGGAGCTGACGGCTCCCGCGCGTGCAGCAGCGCGGCGCGGGTTCGATCTGCTCGGCTCGAAGACGCAGAACAAGGAGCGACTGAACCTCCGCGAGCTGCGCGCACTCCGCAACGAGGGCATCGCCGCGGTCACCCCCGAAGAGCAGGCGGTCCTCGACCGCAGCAAGCGCTACTACATGATGATCGCCGGCGCGATCGCAGCGACGCCGATCATCCTCTTGATCATCATCTGGTTCGCGATGCGCGGCCGCGTCTACTACGATCTCGAGCCACAGGCCGGCGGCGAGCGGATCGTGGTGCGCAAGGGACGCGCGGGACTGTCGAGCTTTCACTGGCTCCCGGGAGGCTTCGGCGACCAGATCGCCGACACCGGTCTGACGCGCCCGATGGTGGCGGCCGAGGCCTGGAAGAAGATCGAGAACCACGACACCGGCGCTGCCAAGGGCGACTGGGACGACCTGATCCCCGGGATCATGGCACCGCAACTCGCCGGCCTCGTCGACTACGCGACGACCGGTAACGAGAAGGCCCTCGAGGCGCTCAAGGCCGCGGCGAAGGATCCTGATGATCTCGCCGAGCTGCTCGGCGCCCTCCGCCCGATCGCGCGCGGCACGCCGACCGAGGTCGCGTTCGTCGAAGCAGCGCTCAAGACGCCCTCGCCCGCCGTACAGCGTGCGGCCGTGGCTGCGGCCGGTGCCGCCGCGCAGCGGGCGGACGTCTACCAGGACACGCTCGCTCAGACGCTGATCTCGACCGATGCCGAGCTCCGCCGCATCGCGTTCTCGTCGGTCCGCAGCCTCGGCGAACGCGGTCGCGCCTTGTTCCAGAAAGCGCTGGATGCGAACCCCGACTCCGCGGCCCGCCGCGAGCTCCTCGTCGAGGTCTCGACCATCAGCATCGAGGAGCCTGGCTCCGCCACCAACGCGGTCGCCGTGCTCTCCGATCCGGAGGCATCGCCTGCGCTGCGCGAGCGCGCGAAGACGCAGATCCGCGGCGCGCTCGCGACCGCACCCGACGCTACTGCAGCCGAGCTGACCAAGCTGATCGCCCAGGATCGCGCGCCCGCCGACGCGCGGATCTACGCGATCGGTCTCCTCCGCGATCTCGATCCCCTGCCCAAGGTTCCCGATCTCGTGGAGTCAGCGCGCACCGCGTTCGCCTCTCGCTCTGCCGGGGTCCGTGCCGCGGCGCTCCCGCTGTACGCGAAGGCGGATCCCGAGCGTGCCGGCGGCGACCTCTCGACGATGCTCGAGGACAAGAAGCTCGACAAGGCCCTCCGCGTCGCCGCAGCGCTCGCGTGGGGCGAGGTCGCGCCGACCGCGAAGGGCGCCGCCGAGAACGCGCTCGACCGCATGCTCAAGGACGAGGACGGCGACGTCCGTGCCGCCGCCGCCGCCGCATCGGGCAAGGCCGGTCGCACGTACCAGGAGCGCCTGATCAAGATGGCGAAGGCCGAGAACTATAACGTCCGCATCGGCGCCGCCGAGGGTCTCGCTGCGAGTGCAGAGAGCGGCGGTAACGTGGGTGTCGCCGTCGGTGGCATCTCGCAGCTGTGGCGAGAGAAGGGCCGCCCGCGCCGCGACGCGGCGAAGGTGTTCGCGCACCTCGCGAAGAAGAAGCCCGCCGCCGTGCTCGAGTACCTGAGCGCCGCGGCGCGCACGCCCGAGGATCCCGCGTTGCACCCGATCGGCGTCGAGGGGCTGTGCAACGCCGCACTCGCGGGTAGCGCCGAGGCGCGCCGCCTGCTCGCGCGATCCACCGATGATCCGTCCGTGGACGTACGCCGCCTCGTGATGAGCTGCGTCGCCGATGGGCCGGAGCCGGCGAAAAACGGCGCGGTGATCGCGGCCAAGCTCGTCGGTGACCAGAGCAGCGAGATTCGCGCTGATGCCGCGCGCGTGCTCGCGATGTCCGCCGCGAAGGGCAACAAGAGCGTGGGCGAGTCGCTGGTCAAGATGCTCGACGATCCGGACCGCGAGGTACGCGTGATCTCCGTTCGCGCCATCGGTGCGCTCGGTGCCGATGCGCCGAAGTCGGCGCAGGCGACGATGGCGAAGATGTTCGAGCGTGGCGACGAGGCGGAGAAGCTCGCCCTGCTCCGTGCCGCGAAGCTGATCGGCGCGGGCGAGCTGATCGGCATCGCGGTCGCTGATAGCTCGCCGCTCGTGCGCGTCGAGGCCGTCGATGCGGCGCTCGCCTCCGGCCTGCGTGCCGGAGCGACGCTCTCGGCTGCGCTCGCAGATCCGGACCCGCAGGTGCGCAAGGCCGCACTCGAGCGCCTCGCCGCGCAGAAGGACAAGCTCGACCCCGCGGTCCTCGATCGCACGCTCGCCCTCGCCGTCCGCGATCCCAACCCGGAGCTCAGCCAGCTCGCACTGACCACGATCGCGCGCGTCGCGGCGAAGGATGCCGTGGTCGCGCGCCTCCATCGCTCGCTCGGATCACGCGCCGAGCGCGAGCGCGCGCAGGCCGCCGCCGCGGCGATCGGCCTCGTCGATCGCGATGCCGCGCTCGCGGTGCAGCTCCTCGAACCGCTTCTCGACGATCCGTCGCACGACGTGCGGGTCGCCATGCTGCCGGCGCTCGGCGCCGCGTACGCGAAGACGAACGAGCCCGAGAAGCTCGCCGATATCCTGCGGGACTCGGAGACCAATGCGATGCGCCGCCTCGTGATCGCGGCTGCATTCATCACGCTCGCCCGCACGGACGCCGGCCGGGCCGCCACCGAGTCGTCCCTCGGCAAGGTCGCCAAGGATGGCCCGCCGCTCGCCCGGCAGACCAGCAAGCTCGTGGGTGGTCTCGTCGGTGGCAAGGCCGACGGCATGACGTTCCTGCAAGAGCTCGTTCCCTAGCGTGCGCGGGTGGCTGTGGGCGGTGGTCGCGCTGGTCGGCTGCGGTCGGCGCAACTTCGATGGGATCCGCGACGCGGATCCCGGCGAGCGCGATGCGACCGACAGCGCCGCGGTCTGCATGTCCACGTTCTGCGATGACTTCGACCGACCGCCACCGGCGGGGACCGGCTGGGACCTCACGAATACCTCCGCGAACGGCACCGTCGTCATCACGTCGATGGGCACGTTGCTCGTCACCCTGCCGGCCAGCGGCGACGGCGCCTTTCTGGTGAAGAACCTGCCGGCCGTGACGAGCAGCGTGAGGGTCGCGTTCCGGATCAAGTACACGAGCAGCGCGCCGGGAATCGCCGAGGTCGACCTCGTGCAGCTACGCTGGACGACTCCCGCCGCCGGATGCACGAGCCAAGGCTTCTACCTCGTGCGCGACAGCACCGGCCCGTTCGATCTCCAGGAGACCTACGCGGGGTGCGGCGCCAACGTGAACACCGCCCTCGTCGATCTCGCGAACAATGGCTTTCACAGCGTCGCGATGACGATCACCATCGGCGCGCTGGGCACCGCGCACATCCAGGGGGCCATCGATGCGGCGATCTCGTTCGATGTGATGGCCGCACATCCGATTCCCTCGTCGACGATGCAGCTCAGCCTCGGCGGCGGTGCGGTGCGCGACGTGACGACGGTGTTCTCGATCGAGTACGACGACCTGTCGATCCAGGTGCAGTAGCTCGGGTCTCAGGCCTGGTAGACGCTCCAGCGCCGCACCGCGACCGGCGCGGGCAGGGCCTTCGACGTGTACTCGAGCACCTCGGCCTCTGCGCCCTGCTCGGCGAGGAACTCGGCGACGCCCGGCGAGCTGTACGTCGCCTCGCTCATCGCGATCTGATAGCCCTCGGCGAGCGCCTGCAGCTTCGCGGCGATGTTCACGGTGCCACCGAAGAAGTCCGCGTTCGAGTTGAGGCGCACCGCGATGCACGGCCCGGTGTTGAGCGAGATGCGCAGGCGGATCGGCGTGTCCGCGCGCTCCGGGTGGAACGTGGCGTGGATCTTCTGCGACGCGCGGACCGCGTCGACCGGGTTCGTGAACGTCGCCATCACGGCATCGCCGATGGTCTTCACGATCGCACCGCGGAACTCGGTCACGATCGCGAACACCTCGTCGAAGTGCTTCTTGATCTCGACGAACGCCGCCGGATCGCCCCGCTCCGCGTAGAACGCCGTGGACCCGACGACGTCGGTGAACAGCAGCGTCTGCTGCCCGACGCCGAGCCGTACGTCGGCGCCGATGTACTCCTCGGAGAACAGATCACGGAAGTCCTGGAAGCTGAGCAGCTGGCCGGCGCGCAGCGCGTGATCGGGCCACTGGGCCTCCGCGATCATGAACGACTGCGGCTCGGCGGTCTCGTTCGTGATCTCGATCGTCGCCATCGGCGATGCCTTGACGACGGTGCCTTCGAGGCTGGGCTCCCACTTCACGTTCGAGGCACCGGAGTCCTCGATGTCGAGGTACCAGCTGCCTTTGAACGACCGCGCCACGTTGTAACGACCCGGCTTGAGCTTTGGATCGAGCGTCGCCGCGGAGCCCGGCGGGAGCGTCCAGCTGACGCGGATGTGCTCCTTCCTCGCGGGCTCGGCGCTGCAGTACACCTGATCGGGCACGTCGCGGATCGACGAGTGCACGCGGAACGTGACCTCCACCGTCTCCGGAGCATCCGTCGCGAACGTGACCTGGCACGGACCGCAGTGGCTGGTCGCGGCCAGCGCCGACAGCGCTCCGTTCTCGTCGCGCACGCCGCGGCAGTGCGGGCACACGGTGTCCCACGACAGCGTCAGCACACCGGAGCGCGTCGCGTGCAGCGCGACCTTGAGCAGCTCGTCCTCGGCAAGCTGCCACGTGCGCGCTCGCTCGCGGATCTGGATGCGGTGCAGATCGATGTCGTCGCCCGTGCGGATCCAGTCGAGAAGCTTGTCGACGCAGGTGGCATCACATCCGTCGGCGACGAGGCGATCACGCTGCGCGCGCAACCGCTGATCCGCGGCGGGATCGAGAGGCGGCGCCGGCAACAGGACCGCCGCCGGCCGCAGGCGTTCGATCTGCGCGGCGATCGCCGGCAGCACGCGCCTGTAGGCCTTCTCGAGGCTCGGCAGGCCGAGACGGATCGCCGCGCTGCCGAGCGCGCTGCGCGGGATCGCTCCGAAGTAGAGGTAGACGCGGCAGCCGGCGGGCGTGGGATCGACGCGATGGATCGCGTACATCACCTTCATGAAACCGCGCTCGTAGATCCGCGTGCACGTCAGCCACTGGTTCGCGACCCAGTTCCACGGCACCTCGTACCACTCGTGCCGCACGCCACCCGGCTTTGCCGAGCCATAGCGCTTGCCGTCGCGCTCCTCGAACACCATCTCGGCGGTCCCGAGAGCGCGGTTCATCCGCGACGTATCGGCGATGTGGGGCCAGATCTGCTCCGGCGTGCACGGCAGCTCGAACGTCCACAGCCGCTCGATGCGCTTGTCCTTCGCGTACTCGCCCGGGAATGGATGCAGCTTGAGCAGCTGCTCGGCGGACAGCGGCTCCCCTCCCGCGTTCCCTGCTAAGGTCCCCGTCGAGGTCGCCATGCCAACGACAGTGTATCGCAGCTGTCCACTATGCGAAGCCACGTGCGGCGTCGCGATCGAGATCGAAGGAGACCGCGTCCTGAGCGTGCGCGGCGATGCCGCCGACCCGTTCAGCAAGGGGTACATCTGCCCCAAGGGCACGGCGCTCGCCGACCTCCACGAGGATCCTGACCGGCTGACGCGGCCCATGGTGCGCGACGGCGAACAGTGGCGAGAGGTCGCGTGGGAGGAGGCGTTCGACCTGGTCGCGACGAAGCTGCTCAACATCCGCAAGGCGTATGGCGTGGACGCGGTCGCCGTCTATCAGGGCAACCCGACGGCGCACAACCTCGGCCTCCTCACCTACGGCCAGCTGTTGCTCCGCACGCTCGGCACGAAGAACGCCTACTCGGCCACGTCGCTCGATCAGCTCCCGCACATGCTCGCGGCGCTGCTGATGTTCGGCAACCAGATCTTGATGCCGGTCCCCGACATCGAGCGCAGCGACCTGTTCATCTGCCTCGGCGCGAATCCCCTCGCATCGAACGGCAGCATCATGACCGCGCCGGACGTGAAGGGCCGCCTGAAGGCGATCCGCGATCGCGGCGGCAAGGTGATCGTCCTGGACCCGCGCCGCACCGAGACCGCGGAGAAGGCCGACGAGCACCACTTCATTCGCCCGGCGACCGACGCCGTACTGCTCCTCGCGATGGTGCAGGTGCTGTTCACCGAGAAGCTCGTGCGCGGGCGGCTCGCCGTCAGCGGGCTGCCCGAGCTCGAGGCTGCTGCCAAGGGATGGACCCCGGAGCGCGCCGCGCCGATCACCGGCATCGCCGCCGACACCATCCGCTCGCTTACCCGCTCGCTCGCCACCACGCCGCGCGCCGTGCTCTACGGCCGCCTCGGCGTGTGCACCCAGGAGTTCGGCGGGCTCGCGGCGTGGCTGTGCTA
>JAYVLW010000135.1:0-13710 GCA_043759315.1 Myxococcales bacterium | reverse complement strand
GTCATCGGGCGGGGTGGCATGGGGTTCGTCGTCGAAGCGACCCACATCCATCTCGAGACCCGGGTGGCGCTCAAGTTCCTCGCCGAGGCGATGGCCTCGGACCCCACGGCGCTCGCGCGATTTCGGCGCGAGGCGCAGGCCTCGGCCCAGCTCAAGGGAGAGCACATCTGTCGCGTCTCCGACTTCGGCATCGAGGGCAAGGTCCCGTACATCGTGATGGAGCTACTGGCGGGCGCCGACCTCGCCCGCCTCTCGAGGGTACGTGTTCTCGACGTCGCCACGGCGGCTTTGTTCGTGAGACAGGCATGCGTCGGCCTCGCGGAGGCCCACGCTGCACGGATCATCCACCGCGATCTGAAGCCAGGAAACCTGTTCCTGACGCGGCGGGAGGACGGCAGCCCGCTGATCAAGATTCTCGACTTCGGGGTGGCGAAGACCGACGCGCGCGAGAACGACGCGAAGCTCACAGGCACGTCGAACGTCGTCGGCTCTCCGGGGTTCATGTCGCCGGAGCAGTTCCGGTCGAGCAGGAGCGTCGATGCGCGAACGGATGTGTGGGCGCTGGGAGCGATCCTCTACAAGCTGGTCTCCGGTCGGCTTCCGTTCAAAGGCAATGGGTTCGCCGAGCTCGCGCTCGCGGTGACACGCGATCCGATGCCGCCGCTCGACAATGTGCCACAGGCGTTCGAACAGGTCGTCGCTCGATGTCTGGCGAAGGATCCGGCGCAGCGCTTCCCCGATGTCGAAGCGCTGGGCGCCGCGCTCGCGCCGTTCACGGTCGGAGCACGCCCCTTCGCGCAGCACATCACCCTACTCGACGAGCCCACGGATGAGCCCGGCTCGGGCATCGGCGGTATCGACGGTCCGGACTCCGGCATGCGGACGCATGGGTCCGCGCCGATCTCCGCTCCCCCTACCGCAGCGAAGTCCGTCCAGCAAACACTCCTCGGCGTATCGAGCGCGGCCCACGACATTCCCGCTCGCGTGGCCCATGTGCCGGTGACCGCCTCGGTCGAGGGTGCGATCGCGGCACCTGCCGGCGAGCTCCCCAGCGGTACGGTCGTCGGTGAATACGTGATCGATCGCAGGATCGGCGCAGGCGGGATGGGGGTCGTGTACGGCGCGACGCATCCGCTGATCGGCAAGCGCGCGGCGATCAAGGTCATCGGTGCGAACCTCGGATCCGATCCGGTCGTGGTGCAGCGGTTCGTGCAGGAGGCGCGCTCGGTCAACCAGATCGGCCATCCCAACATCGTCGACGTGTTCGCGTTCGGCAACCTGCCCGACGGACGCAACTACTTCATGATGGAGTACCTGCAGGGCGAGAGCTTGCGGGCGCGGCTGTCGCGCGCATTCATGACGATCGCTGAGGCGGTGCAGATCCTCGACGAGATCGCCGGCGCTCTCGAGGCCGCCCACGAGAAGCTGATCGTTCACCGCGACCTCAAACCCGATAACGTGTTTCTTGCTTCGGTCCGCGGTGGGCTCATCAACGTCAAGCTGCTGGACTTCGGGATCGCGAAGCTGGTGGCGGGGGACGGCGGCATCGCGAAGACCAGCACCGGTGAGCTGATCGGCACGCCCGCGTATCTGTCACCGGAGCAAGCGCGCGGAAGGAACGTCGACTACCGCACCGACATCTACTCCCTCGGAGTGATGATGTTCGAGATGCTCACAGGGCGGATCCCGTTCATGGCCGAGAGCGCGATGGACATCGTTCTCATGCACGTATCGGTGGCGCCGCAACGCCCCAGCGAGCTGTTGCCCAGCATCCCCCCGCTCCTCGAACAGCTGCTTCTCCAGATGCTCGACAAGGAAGCGGACCGGCGCCCGGCACTCTCGCAGGTGCGCAACGTGTTTGCCGAGCTGGTCGCTTCCGGCCAGATCGAGATCGAGCCTGGCAGTGGCGCCACCTTCCGCTCCGACCTCACCCGCCGTCATGGCGACCTGGAGTCGCGCACACCACCTTCCGCGGTTCGTTCACCCCTCGCAGACGTTCGGGTCCCGGCGGCGCAGTTGCCCACCCTCGTCGGTCCTGGCGCTCCCACGACGACGCGACACCGCCCGAGCGAGGCGCCGACGCTCATCGCGTTCCATCCGGGTACGGCCACGATCACGCCGAGTGACCAGCGCGCGACCGCGGTCAGCGGAAGGGCGCCATCGAAGCCATCGCGACGTGGGATGGCGATCGCGATCGTGCTCCTCGCAGCGCTGGTACCGGTGGTGACGATCGCGATAGGTCTTGCGAATCGCGGTGGTCACGACACGCCGCGCGACGCCGAAGTCGCATCCACGGTGCCGGCGGCACTCCCTCACGACGCCGCAGCGGGCGCCCAACCGGAGGCGAGTCCGGGTGCCGCGGGACTCGACGCGGATGCGGCGCCACTGCGCCAGGTGACGATCAGCACGACCGTGAAGTCGGCGAAGATCGAGATCGATGGCGCGGCGGTCGCCGCACCCTCGGGGAGCGCCACCGTGTCGCTGTCCGAGGGAGCACATCGACTCGTGGTGAGCGCCGCCGGCCGCACCACGTTCGACAGGACGATCGACGTGACGAGAGCGACGACGGCGTTCGAGATCCGACTCGAGAGGACGAAAGAGCGGCTGCCGACGCGGCCGGCGACGGGATCCGCCGCCAACGGTGTCGGATCGGGATCGGCGAACTACTCCAAGGACGGCACGATCGATCCGTTCGCCCCGTAGCTAGAACGACCAGCCGACCGCAACGGTCGTGCCGCCGCGCGCTGGGTTAACCGCGACCGTCGCGCTCGACTTCTTCATCTTACCGAGCACGTACAACGTCCCGCCAGTCACGATCGCCGCGCCGCCGACGACGAACGAGACGATGGCGATCGTGTTGTTCCGCTTGCCGGCGTCATAGCGATCCTGTTGCTCTGGCGTCCACGTCCCCATGTTCGTGCTGAGCGCGTTGAGATCGCTCTCGGCTGACTTTGCCAGCGACCCGAAGATGAAGCCGGTGATCACCAGGGCACCACCTGCGCCCGCGGTCGCGAGGCCGGCGGTCGACAGGGTCTTCGCCCGCTTCGCGTCACCCGGATCGACGGGCCGGTCGACAGGACCGATCTCCGGGAGCTTCGTCGGCTGGGCACTGTTGCCATCGGGTGTGACGGTCCCGGATGGAGGAAGCGCTTCCATCTTCTTCTGATCCTCGATGAGCTTCTGCATCTCCTCGAGTCGCGCTTCGACATCCGCGCGGTTCGCCGCGTCGGGCTTGAGGCGCAGGTAGGTCGTGTAGAAGTACGTCGCCTTCTCGTAGTCCTTCTTCAGCCGGTGCGACTGCGCGATGTTGAACAACAGGCCGGGTGCCTGTGAGATCGCGTAGGCCTCGGAGAAGGCGGCGATCGCGGCATCGAAATTTCCGAGGTTGTAGGCGCTGAGTCCTTGTTCGTAGAGCGCCTTGGCCTGCGCCCGCTTCTGTTCGTCGGACGCGGGTGCGGGTGCCGGAACCGGCGCCGGCGTCGGCGGCGCAGGTGCCTGCGCGTGCGCGGCAGAGGTCGCACACAACAGCGCTGCGACGAGGACCGAGCGGCTCACTTCCCTCCCTCAGCAAACGGATCAACCGTGGCGTCCTTCTTCACGTCAGGTCCCTTCTTCGTGGTGTCCTTGGCCGCATCCTTGGCCGCATCCTTGGTCGCATCCTTTGCCTGACCAGTCACCGGTGTCGTCGTGGTCACCTTGGGATCGATCTTCCCCGTCGCCACGGTCGGGGGCTTTTTCGCCCCACCCTTCGCGCGCTCGAGCTTCGCGAAAAGCTTCGCTGTCTCGCCGGCCTTGGTCTCGACCGTGGTCTCGAACACCTCGCGACCGGCTGCCGTGACGGTGACGGTGTGCGGGCCCACCCGCTCGACGGTCGCCGTGGCGCTCCGGCCGGTCACGGCGATCGGACTTCCATCGACGAGCACCTGCGCTTTATCGACGCTGATCGAGATCGAGATCGTCGCGGGAATCGCCTTCGGCGGATCCACCGTCGCTTGCTTCGAGGTCTCCACCTTTGCTGGCTCGACCTTCGGTGGCTCGGCTTTGACCGGATCCACCCGCGGCGGCTCGGCTCTGGGCGGTCCGGAGGTTGGCGCCGCAACGGATTCCTTCGGCGTGGTTTCACCATCGCCACCCTTCAGCGCGAACACGACGCCGGCACCGCCCACCACGGCCACCGCGATGATCGCAGCGATCATGCCGCTCTTGCTCTTCTTCGCGCCCGATGCCGGCGGAACCGTCTCCGCGGTCACCGGCGGGCCCAGATGCATCGTCGCCGGCTGCGTTCCCACGGCGAGCGCGTTGTGCGTCTGGGGCCGCGGCAATCCACCGGCGGGCGTCTGCATCCGACTGATGCCCGATCCGAACGCGACGCCTCGGCCATTGTTGAGGGTGACGAGCCCGCTGTGGACCAGCTCGGCAAATACCGTGCGGATCTCGGTGAGGGTGGGCCGATCGGATGCTTCCTTCGCGAGCATGCGTGCGATCAGGTCGTCGAGCGGCGCGGGGATCTCGGGCCAGACCGAGCTCGCGCGGACCGGCGGCGCCGTCATGTGCATGAGGACGATGTCCATCGCGTTGTCGGCGACGAACGGCAACCGACCACACACGATCTCGAACACCATGCAACCGAGCGCATAGACGTCGGTGCGGTGGTCCACGTTCTTGCCACGCGCCTGCTCGGGCGACAGATACCCGGGGGTCCCCATCATCATGCCGGTGGCGGTCTTCTGAACCCCGCCGCTCCCCGGGCCATCGGGCGCCGAGAGCTTCGCGATCCCGAAGTCGAGCAGCTTGACGAGCGTGCGCCCCCCGCGGACGGCCGCGAGGTAGACGTTGTCGGGCTTGAGATCACGGTGGACGATCTGTTTCTCGTGCGCGGCCTCGAGCGCATCCGCGACCTGGTCGAGGATCTCGATCGCCTCGCCGAGGGGCATCGTGACGCGATGGATCCGCTGCGCGAGGCTCTCGCCCTGCAGGTACTCCATCACGAAGTAGTTGCGGCCGTCCGCGAGCTCGCCGAACGCGAACACGTCGACGATGTTCGGGTGACCGATCTGGTTGACGGAGCGCGCCTCTTGCACGAAGCGGCTGACCGCCGAGGCGTCGGTCCCAAGCGCGGAGCTGATGACCTTGATCGCCGCTCGCTTGCCGATCATCGGATGGGTCGCGGAGTAGACGGCCCCCATGCCGCCTTCGCCGATCTTCTTGTCGACCTTGTACTCGCCGACCTGCGCTCCGGGTTGGAGATCGGTCGAAGGAGGTGGTTGGTCACGAGCGGGTACGACATCGGCCGCGGCGACCGCCACCCCACCACCACCAGTCACCGGTAGATGATACGTCGCATCGCTCTCGATGCTGAGCGCTGACCCGTCATCCGGGCACGCCGTCATCTGATCGGGCCAGTCCTTCCTGCACGTTCGACAGCGTCGCATTCGCCTCTCAGGGTAGCAAAGAGTTCACGTGGTTCGAGGACCTTCGAGCGACTGGTTCACTGTTCCAGGCAGACGAGCCGCATGGGGGAGTTGCACGCACCACCCGACGAGGCGCCGAACCACTCCGCGATGTGGGAGTACCCAGCGATGCCGAACCGAGCGCCGCCATTGGGATCGTTCCAGTTGTTGCACGTGTCGGCGGCCGTGCCGATCGTTGTCAGGTCGGACGCCCCGGTCCAGATCGTGACCTGGCCGTACCACACGGTGTTCGCAGCGTTGCTGTTCGGAGACGCGTTGAGGTACTGCAGCGAGGAGAACGCCAGGTCGCTCGCCTTCGTCGCCATCAGCGTGTGGTCGGGGCGCGACCAGGGCAACGCCGTGGCACTGGTGTCAAAGCGCGAGATCGCGGAGTTTCCGGGTGTCGCCAGGAGCGCTCTGAACGATCCCGCCAAGCCCGCAGCGAGTGCATCGGAGGCGCAGACACCGTCGGCGGCGGCAATTCCACCACCAGGAGTCCAGCCCGACGACACGAACGCCTTGCGCGCCGGGACCGTGGGCGGCTTGACCACCGCCTGGTTATCGATCCCGAAGCAGTAGAGCCGAAGGATCTGTGCCGCACAGCTCGGGGCGGCAAACCCACTGAACACACCGCTGTTGGTGGTGGGGTATCCGCCGAACACCTGGCCCTGGACCGAGGTGTAGTCCATGCAGTTACCAAAGGCGCTCTGGTAGGTGCCGCTCGCGGTGGTTCCGGTCATCGCATACATGCCCTCCCCGATCGGGTCTCCGTTCTCGTCGAACATGATGGGATAGAACAGGTGCCCCGAGACCAGATCACTGATCTGGTCGATGACGGGCTGGTTGTCTTTCGGGCGAATCCATCCGCTGGCAGTTCCGAGGCGCGTGGGCGCGTTCGCGGCCGATGTGGAGAGGTACGCACGATACGTTCCGGGGAGGGCTCCGGCCGTTGCGCGCGCCTGACAGATCGCATCGGCGCCGGCGAGCCCGCCGACGTCACCCTTGTGGAGGGTCGAGGTCACGAAGACGTAGTTCGGCGGGTTGGCGTCGAACCGTGCCGTGACGGTCCTCGCGGCAGTCATCAGCACGGTACATGCGCCGGTGCCGCTACAAGCCCCGGACCAGTTCGCGAACGAGGAGCCCAGCGCCGGGGTCGCGGTCAAGGTGACCATGGTGTTGTAGTTGTAGATCTCCGAGCAGTCCGCACCGCAGCTGATCCCCGCGGGGACGGAGGTCACGCCGCCGCCGCCGGTGCCCACCTTCGTGACGCTGAGCTGATGCGTCGTCAGCGTGAAGGTCGCGGTGACCGAGGCAGCAGCGGTCATGGTCACGACACACGGGCCGTTCCCGGTGCAGGCGCCCGTCCATCCCGTGAACACGCTGCCAACGGCGGCTGTCGGCGTGAGCGTCACCGCCGTGTTGAAGTTGAAGTCCCTCATGCACGTCGCGCCACAGTTGATGCCCGCCGGTGTTGACGTCACCGTGCCACCGCCATTGCCGCCGAGGTTGACCGTCAGGGTGTACGTCGCGATCGAGAACGTGGCTGTCACACTCGTCGCCGCGGTGATGGTCACGGTGCACTGTCCGGTTCCCGTACAACCGCCCGACCATCCGTTGAACACGAAGCCGAGTGCGGGCGTCGCGGTCAGGGTGACATCGGTGCCGTAGTTGTAGATCTCGGTGCAGTCGCCCGGGCAGTTGATCCCCGCCGGCAGCGAAGCGACGGTGCCCGCCCCGCCCGGACCCGCGAGCACGGTGGTCAGCTGGTGGGTCGTGAGCGTGAAGGTCGCGGTGACCGAGGTCGCCGCCGACATCGTGATCTGGCACGTCCCGGTGCCGAGGCAGCCACCGCCAGACCAACCGTTGAACGTCGAGCCCATCGCCGGGGCGGCGGTCAACGTCACCACCGTCCCACTGTTATAGGGCTCGTTGCAGTCGGCACCGCAGTTGATGCCGATCGGCGACGATGTCACGGTGCCCGCACCGTTGCCGGCCTTGCTCACCGAGAGCTGGTACGCGATCAAGGTGAACGTCGGGACCACCGTGGTCGCCGCGGTCACGGTCACCACGCAGGTTCCCGTGCCGCTGCAGCCACCGCCCGACCAGCCCGCAAACGTGGATCCCGGCGAGGCACTCGCGGTCAGGGTCACGATGGAGTTGTAGTTGTACGGCTCGGTGCAGTCGGCGCCGCAGTTGATGCCCGCAGGCGTCGACGTCACCGTGCCTGCGCCATTGCCGCCCGGCATCACTGTCAGGGTGTGGATCGTCAGCGTGAAGGTGGCGGTGATGGTGACGGGCCCGGCGATGGTCACCACACACGTGCCCACGCCCGAGCAACCGCCGCCCGACCAGCCCGAGAACACCGACCCCATCGCGGGGGTTGCCGTCAGCGTCACCGTGGTTCCGTTGACGAAGTTCTCCGAGCAATCGGCACCGCAGGTGATTCCCGCGGGTACCGAGGTGACCGAGCCCGCGCCGTTCCCCGCCTTGGCCACCGTCATCGAGTTCGAGCCGAGGGTGAAGTCTGCGGTCACGGTCGTCGCCGCGGTGACCGTGACGATGCAGGTACCGGTTCCCGCGCAGCCACCACCGGACCACCCCGTGAAGCTGGATCCGACCTGCGCGCTCGCGGTCAGCGTGACCACCGTGCCGTAGTTGTACGGATCCGAGCAGTCGCCGGGGCAGTTGATCGTGCCGAGGTTCGCCGTCACGCTCCCCGCACCGCTGCCGCTCAGCGCTGCCGTCAAGGTGTGTGTGGTCAGCGTGAACGTCGCCGTGACCGTCGCCGCGCTGCTGATGCTGACGTTGCACGGAGCGACACCGCTGCAGATGCCCCCCGACCAGCCGGTGAAGATCGAACCTGGATCCGGGGTCGCTGTGAGGGTCACACTCGTGCCGAAGCCATAGATCTCCGTGCAATCGGCGCCACACGAAATTCCGGACGGATTCGAGTCGACGACGCCGGAACCGTTGCCGGCCTTCGCGACCGTGAGTTGATGCGTGGTCAGCGTGAACGTCGCAGACACGCTCGTCGCCGCCGTGATCGAGACCGTACAGGTGCCCGTTCCGCTGCACCCTCCGCCGAGCCAGCCCCCGAACGTCGAGCCCGCCGCCGGTGCGGCGGTCAGCGTCACATCGGTCCCGTAGTCGTAGACTTCACTGCAGTCCGCGCCGCAGGTGATGCCCGGCGCGGTGACCGTTCCTTGCCCGGTCCCGAGCTTGCTTGCCGTCAGGGTATGGGTCGTCAGCGTGAACGTTGCCGTGACCGTCGTCGCCCCCGTCACGGTGGTGGCGCATGACCCGACTCCGCTGCAGCCTCCACCCGACCACCCGGCAAACGTCGAGCCCATCGCCGGAACTGCCGACAGCATCACGGTCGAGCCGAAGCCAACGGCCTCGCTGCAGTCGACGCCGCAGTCGATGCCCAGCGGAGTCGAGCTCACCTGGCCAGCGCCGTTACCGCCCTTGGCGACCGTGAGCGTCGGCGTGGTCAGCGTGAACGTCGCGGTCACCGTTGCAGCCGCGGTCATCGTGACGTCGCACGCGGCGGTGCCCGTGCACCCGCCACCGGACCATCCCGCGAACACCGACCCGGTCGACGGCGCGGCACTCAGGGTGACGATGGTGTTGTAGTCGTACGGCTCGGTGCAATCGGCTCCGCAGCTGATCCCGAGCGGACTCGACGTCACGGTCCCGGCGCCGTTGCCGTTCTTCGTGACCGTCAAGGTATGCGTGGTCAGCGTGAACGTCGCAGTCACTGTCGCGGCCGCCACCATGGAGATCAGGCACGGCCCGGTGCCGCTGCAGCCGGCGCCTTGCCACCGGGTGAACGTCGAGCCGGTGCTCGGGCTCGCCGTCAGCGTGACCATCGTGTTGAAGTCGTATGCCTCGGAGCAATCGAGGCCGCAGCTGATGCCGGCGGGGGTCGAATCGACCGACCCGGCCCCATTGCCGGCGGTGGTCACCGTGAGCCCGTGCTTGGTCAACGAGAACGACGCCGTGACCATCTTCGCGGCGTCGATCGTCACGGTGCACGTCCCGGAGCCCGAGCACCCCCCACCCGACCAACCGTCGAACGTCGAGCCCGAGACCGCGAGTGCGGTCAGCACCACCATGGCGTTCGGCGTGTAGGCCTCGCTGCAATCGGTGCCGCAGCTGATCCCACTGGGGTTCGAGGTCACGAACCCGGAGCCGTTGCCGGCGAGCGCGACCACGAGCGAGTACTGCAGCGCGAAGTTCGCCGTCACGCTGACATCGGCACCGACGACGACCGTGCACGTTCCGTTGCCGCTACACGCGCCGCTCCAGCCCACGAACGTCGCGGCCGAGCCCGGCGTCGCGGTCAGAGTGACCATCGATCCCGACGCGAACGCCTTGGTGCATTCCGATCCGCAGTTGATCCCGGAGGGCGACGACGTCACGGTGCCGGTGCCGTTTCCAGCCGCCGTCACCGTCAGCCGGAACGACGTCCCACCATCCCCAGGACCGTCGCTCCGACACACGCCGGCGACACATTCGAGGCCGGGCGGGCACTGCTCGCTCGCGCCGCACATGATCTGACCGTCCTGAAAGGCCGGCGAGAAGCACGCGCCGAGAACGACGCACGCCAAGACGCACACGAAGCGTTGAACCATCGTTTTCACCCCGAGTTGTCCGGTCGGACTCACATCGACCAGAAAGCCAATCCCCGACCAAATTACCATCGCGCTGGTCGGTTGGGCGATGTAGGCAACCGCCTCCCGTTCTCGGCCACCCTGGCCGGGTGCGGCTGGTGTGCTTGATGAGCGCGCTAATTGCGTGCGGCCGGATCGATGTCTGGATGACAACGCGGCCCGACCGCTACGCGACCTGGTCGCCGCCGACCAAGGGCGCGGTTATGCTCCCCGCATGATCACGCTCTATCACCACCCGTTCTCGCGCGCGGCGACCACGCTCTGGACGCTCGAGGAGATCGGCGAGCCGTTCGAGCTGCGCTACGTCGACATCATGAAGGGCGAACAGAAGTCGCCCGAGATCCTGGCCCTCAACCCGATGGGCAAGCTGCCGGTGCTCACCGACGGTGACGCGGTGGTGACCGAGAATGCCGCGATCGCCCTCTACCTCGCCGACCGCTACGCCGCTGGACGCCTCGCGCCGCGCGTCGACGATCCGAAGCGCGCGACATATCTGCGCTGGTCGCTGTTCGCACCGTCGGTGATCGAGCCGGGCTCGCTCGCGCACGCGAGCAAGTGGGAGTTCAAGCCGAGCCAGGCCGGCTGGGGCGCGCACGACACGATGCTCACGGCGATGGAGTCCGCGCTCACCGGGAAGGACTTCATCCTCGGCGAGACGTTCTCGATCGCCGACGTCATCTTCGGTGGCACCGTGCGCTTCATGCTCCGGTTCGGCATGCTCGAAGCGCGCCCGCTATTCACCGCCTACAACGATCGCCTGGCCCAGCGCCCCGCGCTCCAGAAGGCCGAAGCGCGCAACGCCGCGATCATGGCCGAGCACGGCCTCGGCAAGTAGATCGCTACGGGAGCTTGACGACGGCCTGGCCGGTCTCGCGATCGATCGCGGCCATCGTGGTCGTGCTCCCGCCATCGACCCCGAGCTCGACGGTCGTGTACTGGGTAGGCAGCTTGTCGACGGAGAACAACCCGTTCTTGCACGGTACGGGCGCGAACCCGAACGCCTCGCCGTTCGCGCTGCGAAACGAGAGGTGGAGGTTCGGTGTGCTCCCGCAGCTCGTCGTGCTCGCGGGCATGCCGTGGATCGTCCAGGTCACGCTGCCGGCATGGATGCTGGTCGCCGGGTAGCAGGCGCGATCGCGCGCGCAGATCTGCGGAGCGCACTCGGAGTCCATGCTGCAGCCGGAGAGCGGATCGCCCGTGGGGCCGGTCCAGCCGTCGTACGGGTCCGGCCGCGGCGGCGGATCGGAGGGCGGCGGAAGGCAGCCGGCGACGAAGACGAGCACGAGCACGAGGGCGGGCCGCATGGCGGGACGAGCATAGCGGCTTGCGGGGCGGCTGGGGGTGGCAGACTCTGGTCGATATGACCGGCCCGGCCGCACCGAGCAGTTGACCTGGCGCACGGGCTGGTCGACGCTACCGCCCACGCATGACTAGGTGGTCCATCGCGCTCGCCCTCGGGATGTCGCTCGTCGGGTGCACCGACGAGCTCGAGTACAGCTCCGAGACCTCGGATCTGGATATCGAAGCGTTCGTGCTCCCCGCTCTTCCCGCGGCGGAGCGCGCGGTGATCGTCGGGCGCTACGACCGACTCGATCCCACCAACCAGGTGCCGCGTGGCCTCCTCGAGGACGCGATCCTCTACTACGACATGAACCTCCCGCTGATCCCGAAGACGACGTACTTCGTGGTCACGGACATGTCGCTGTACTCGGGCAAGGACCGCTACTGGCTGGTCGATGTCGGAAGCGGCGCGGTCGAAGCACACAAGGTGGCGCACGGCGACGGCAGCGATGCGGACAACAACGGCTACGCGACCTCGTTCGGAAACGTCGACGGCTCGCACAAGACCTCGCTCGGCTTCTACCTGACCGGCGAGGTCTACGACGGCACGCACGTCCACTCGATGCGCCTCGATGGTCTATCGAAGGATGGCAGCGTCAACGGCATGGCGAACACCAATGCTCGCAGCCGGTTGATCGTCATGCACGAGGCGTCGTACGTCGACGACGCCAACACCAGCCAGCAGGGCCGCAGCAACGGCTGCCTCGCGCTCGATCCGACGATCGAGGTGAAGATGGTCGACCGGATCCACGACGGCACGCTGATCTATGTCGCGACGGCGCCGCTTGCTCCACCGGTCGGTCGCGGCGGTGTGATGCCGGATCCCGATCCGGACCCGATCGCCGACGATCCGGACGACACCGACGACGCGAGCGGCGGCTGCTCCACCGGCAACGGCGCCGGGCTGTTGATCACGCTGGCGCTGGTCGGCCTGCGTCGCCGGCGCCGCTAACCAGGCGCCACTTCGTCCGCGTGTACGCGACGCGAAACCCGCGGCGCTCCGCGTTGCGCTGCGAGGTGCTGCCCGGCTCCGTCAGCATCAGCGCCACGTCACAGTCACGACGGCGCGCATCGGCGAGCCGTGCCCCGAGCAGCAACCCCTGCGCACCGAGGCCGCGGCCCGCGGGGACCGTGCTCGCGCCCGCGAGGAGTGCAACCCCTTCGTGGATGCCGAGTGAGCCCGTAGCGATCGCCGCACCATCGCGCTCGACGAGGAAGTTCGTCATCGCGCGGTTCTGGACCGCGACCTCGGAGAGCTCGCGGATGACCTGGGCGAACACGGGATCGGTGGCCCAGCCGAGCACGGCCGTCTCGACCCACGTGGGGTTGTCCGCGGCGTCGATCTCCCGCACCGACAGCCCGGCGCTCGGCGCGTGATCGCGGAGCTCGGCGAGCGGCTGGACGAGCACCGTGGTGAGCTCGATCGGCCGATAGCCGCGCGCCGCCAGCAAGCCGGACGTCGCGACGCCCGCGAGCGGGCTGACCTCGTGCATCGGATCGGCGCCGCGTGCGCGGAAGAACTCCTCGATCGCGCCGAGCAGCTCCGGTGTGGCCGGAGCGAACATGCCGAGGCCAAACGTCTGCGTCATCGGCGACGTCGCGCCGTCGAACATGGCGTAGGTGCCGTCGAAGTCGTGCCACGCCGCGCCCACCTGCGGCGTGACGCGCTGACGGACCTCGACGAACGACGTCCCGATCGCAGCCTCGACCCGCTCGATCCGCCGCGCCAGCTCGCCATCCATGAACATCGCGCGCAGCTTACCCGGGAGCTGTTGCGCCGTGATGACAACCATCCCGTTCTACAGCTCGTTTCGTTGCACCTGGTCGTGCGCTACGCTGCGCGCGTGCCTCCATACGTCGCACTTCTCCGCGGGATCAACGTCGGCGGTCGCCACTCGTTGAAGATGGCGACGCTTTGCGAGGTCATCGAGGCCGCGGGCGCGACGAAGGTCGAGACATATATCCAGAGCGGCAACGCGGTGTTCGTGCACGGCGCGCGCTCGGCCGGGCCTCTGGCGGCGAAGCTCGCCGCAGCGATCACCAAAGCCGCCGGGTTTCCGGTGCCGGTCGTGCTGCGCACCGCCGCCGAGCTCGCGGCGGCGATCGCCGACAATCCGTTCCCCACAGCGATGACCGAGCAGCTCCACGTGATGTTCTGTCCCACGCGCCCCGCGCCGTCGGCGTTCGAGAAGCTCGACGCGACGGCGTTCGCGCCCGACGCGTGGGCCATCGGCGCGCGCGAGGTC
>JAYVLW010000134.1:0-8884 GCA_043759315.1 Myxococcales bacterium | reverse complement strand
CGTTCGACGAGGAGCTCGGCGACGTCGCGACCGCGATCACGTGGACGCACGATCACATCGGGTCGTACGGCGGCGACGCGGCGAACATGGTGATCGTCGGCCACTCGGCGGGTGGGCACATGACCGCGCTCGCCTGTCTCGATGATGCGCGGCTCACCGCCGCCGGCATGGACGTCACCGCGATCAAGGGCTATGTCCCGCTGTCCCCGATCCTCGACGTGCAGCAGCTCGCGGAGGAACCGCCGGGCGACAACGCGACGATCGTCGACCAGGTCTTCCACGGCGACATCGCGCGCAACTCGCCGGTCACCTACTTCCGCGCCGGCATCGCACCGATGCTCGTCGTGCTCGGCGGGGACGACCTCTCGGCCCTCCGGAAGCAGGTGCCGCCTGCCGTGGCGGCGCTCGCGGCGCTGGGGGCGCCGGTCACGCTGGTCGAGCTCCCGGGCAAGACCCACGAGGACATCGTGATCGACTTCGACACCGAGGCCGATGCCGTGACGCCCGTGCTCGCACCGTTCATTCACGATCGCACTCACTGACGGTCAACCGGGCCGCCGTTCGCGGCGACGATCCACAAGTCAATCAGCGGGTTGGGTCCGCTGACGGGTTGGCTGTCACGCTGGGCGCTCCGCCGCGTTCTACCTGGCATGTCCAAGGTGCGTGCGAAGGGTCAGCTGCTCCCCATCCTCGGCGTTGTGCTGCTGGTGCTGTTCACGCTCGGAAACGCTGCCGCGAACATGCTCGCGGTGAAGCGCCCGACGAAGGCGGAGATCTGGGCCGACGAACGTGCGGAGATCGTGGAGAGCCGGCGCGGGCGGCTCGTGCAGCTGCGCGCCCACGTCGATCACTGCGAGGCGGCGAACGCGCACGAGCTCGCTCGGCTGCTCGTCATGGACGGCCGGTTCGACGAGGTGACGTTCTTCGCGCGGGGGTATCAGGCGCAGTGCGGCGCCGACCCCGTGGTCGAGCACTGGGGCCAGGCGCCGCGTCCGCGTCGGAGGTAAGCTGATCGGGTGCCGGCCAGTGTTGTCGATGCGGCCCTGACGCCGTTCCCGTGTCCCTGCGATTGCCACGCGCGGCTGACCCTCGACGAGCGCGCGGCCGGCATCGCGGCCCTCTACCGGTTCGACGACGCGATGCGCGGCTGGGGCCAGACCGTGATCTGGGACCTCGCGGCGCCCACCTTGTGGCGTCTGCAGCAGCAGCTCGGCGAGGTGAAGTGGGTCGCGGTGCGCGACGGCGCGTGTATTCACGCGCGCCTGCTCGGGTTCTGCGTCCACGAGACGATCCACGCGATCTGCGGTGACCCCACGCTGCCGAACTACGGCACGCCCGTCGGTCTACCGTACGGCGTGCCTGAGGCCGTGCCCGCGATCGAGGAGGCCGCGTATCTCCATCCGTTCAACCAGAACGAGGCGCGCGCGTGGGTCGGCCTCGCGGCTGTCGCCTATCGGTTGTTCGGGATCGAGTGGACGCTGCTCCCGGCGCGGGATGTGGGCACGTATGGGTTCGCGGGCGGCAATGCGCTGTGCGACGTGCCGCCCGGCTATCGCCGCGTGCCGCACTACGATCATCAGCAGCACACGCGGCGCTACCTCGCGCTCGCGCGCAAGCTCGAGGACGAAGCGCGCGACTGGTTCACGCCGGCGAAGCTCGACAAGATCCATGCGATGTTCACCGCGGCCGAGGAGCAGGGGCGCGCGATGCGCCCGCTCGCGTTTCCGCCGCCGCGCGAGGCCGCGTGCATCAAGCCGAAGAAGCCCGGGCGCAACGACCTCTGCATCTGCGGATCGATGCGCAAGTGGAAGCAGTGCTGCGGCGCGCAGGTCGTCGACTGATCCCCGGAGCTACTCGAGGTCGGAGACGGCGGCCTTGAACCGCTTGGTGCGCACCTTGGGAACCGTGACCTTCGCCGCCATCGCGACCTTCTTCTCGAGCTTGGCGATGCGGTCGGAGGCCTTCGGGTGGGTGGCGGAGAAGCCGCCCGAGCCGGTGGCCTGGTGGGCGTTGAGCTTCTTGAGATAGGCGACGAACGCCGCCGGATCGTAGCCGGCCTGGATCATGATCTCGAGGCCCACCGAGTCGGCCTCGAACTCGGTGTCGCGCGAGTAGCCTTTGACGAGCAGCGAGTCGGTCATGTCATCCATCGCGCCGTTGAACACGTTGGTGAGATCGCCGAGCGCCTTCTGGTCGAGCGTGACCGTGGAGTCCATCGTCTCCTTCATCACGCCGGCGAACCGCGACTTCTTGATCGAGCCGAGGGCGTGGCCGCGGCGAACGTGCGCGACCTCGTGTGCGAGGATCGCGGCGAGCTCGTCCTCGGAGCTGGCCTGCTCGACGGCGCCCATCGTGACGAAGATGTAGCCGCCCGGCGCGGCGAACGCGTTTATGGTGGAGTCCTCGAGCACGACGAAGTGCCAGCCCGCGAGCGGCGTGGGCCGATCATCGTCGTGCTTGATGTCGAGTGACGAGAGGGCGACGACGTTGCCGACCGCGTTGATGTACGCGGTCATGCCTTCGAGCTTGCCGGAGGCGAAGCCGCTGGAGTCACGGTACTTGTAGTTCGACTTCGCGAGGATGTTCGTCGCGACGGCGCGTCCCACGTAGTACTCGTTCTCGGGCGTGAGGTCTTTTCGGGCCTCCTTGATGCCGTGGTAGGCCTTGCCGATCGAGTCGGGGGTGAGTTGCAGCTGACAGGCCGCGAGCGTGATCGCCGCGCCCAGGAGGATCTTGCGCATCACTGGCCACCTCCCAGCTTGCCCTCGGCGACGAAGGCCTCGAGCTCTCCCGGGTCGATCGAGGTCTTCTCGATCTTGTCGACGTGCGAGAAGTCGAGGTTCGGGTTCTTGTTGCGATACTCGCCCTCGACCTGCGGCGTGAAGCCACGGCCCGCGAGCTCGACCTCGTCGCGCGAGGCGTTGCCGGTGCCATCGCCGCCGGGCTTGGAGGACAACGTGACCTGGCGCTCGGTCAGGTTGGTCTTGTGGATCCAGCCGGAGGCGCTGCCGGTGACGCGGTACCAGTCGCCCTTCGCTTCTTGAAAGGTCAGCTGCGAGCCGCGCGAGACATCACCGGCCGCCGGGCCGATGAACTTCGGTGACTTCATCACCTTCGCGGTGAGGACGCGCACCGTGACGACGGAGCCGACTTTCGGTGCAGCGATCGCGAGGCTCGCGACGAACAAGATCGAGCAGAGAATCAAGAATCGACGCTTCATCCTATTTCTCCTTCATGTGCCAGACACCATCCCAGCCATCCCCGGGAGGGTGGGATTCGAAGTACGTGCACCGCTCGACATAGAGCTTGCTGGGTGGGTCCTCCGAAAGCTCGGTGAAGATCGCCTTCGCCTCGGAAAACTTGCACGCGCGGTAGCTCGCGAGACCTTCCTCGAACCGCCGCGCCGTCGCGATCATCTCGGCCGGCGCCTTGTCCTTGAGGTCGAGGACCTCGAACACGCGCACGGCCTTGTCCTTGCCCTTGACGGCCACGAGGTCCAGCTCTCGCACCTCGCACGCACCGTGCAGATCGGCGAGCGTGGTCTCGCTGATCATCAGATACGTGCCGTACGGCTTGTTCGCGCCTTCGAGTCGAGCGGCGAGGTTCACCATGTCGCCCATCACCGTGTAGTTGTACTTGTGCTTGGAACCCATGTTCCCGACGATCGATCCGCCCGAGTTGACGCCGGCGCGTGCGTGCAGCTCGTGACCGAACCTCTCGAGCCAGCCGGCGCGCAGCTCGTCGCAGCGCCTCCGCATCGCGATCGCGCAGGTCACCGCGTGGAGCGCGTGATCCTTGTCGCGCAGCGGCGCCCCCCAGAACGCCATCACGGCATCGCCGATGTACTTGTCGACGATACCACCGTGCGCGAGCACGAGGTCCGTCATCTCGGTCAGGTACTCGTTGAGGAGCGTGACGAGATCCTTCGCCGAGAGGTGTTCGCTGATCGTCGTGAAGCCGGCGAGGTCGGAGAAGTACACGCTCATCTCGCGCTCTTCACCCCACTCGAGCGACAGATGCTCCGGGTGGTCGATCAGCTCCCGCACGAGCGCGGGTGAGGTGTAGCGCCCGAGCGCTTCCTGCACGAACCGCCGGTTCTGCCGCTCGACCGCCGACATCACGATCAGCGTCACGAACGATGCGACCGCGCTGGCGATCGCCGGGGTCGCCACGGCGAGCCACAGATCCCTGGCCTGGAGCGCCCACGCCGCGACCAGCACGTAACCGCCGCTGATCGCCACGGTCGCGAGGAGCACGAGCGGGAACGCGATGATGACGCGCTTGAACGCACGCGACAGCGCGGTCATCGCACCGGCCGCGAACAGGCAAAGGAACAGCGTGATCAGTCCATCGGTCACGGGCGCGGCGCGCCGGACGTACAGCCCGCCCTCGACGTTATCGAGGACGTTCGCGTTGATCTCTGCGCCGAGCTGCGACTCCGACATCGGCGTCGGCCGCAGATCGCGGAGGCCGTGCGCGGTGGCGGCGACGATCACGTAGGCGCCCTTCAGCTCCTCGTCCTTGATGACCGGCGGCTTGCCTTCGTCGATCAGCGCCTGCGAGCGCAGGATGTCGTAGGACGAGATCGTGCGGTAGCTGCCCGCGGTGACGAACCGGATCACGAAGCCCCCGCTCGCATCGAGCTCGAAGGTCTTGTCTCCAACGGTCAGCGTATGACCATCGAGCGCGTACTTCTCCGTCGGATGCGCGACGAGGTACGCCGCGAGCGGCAGCGACGGGAACAGCCGCCCCTCGTGCTCGACGAGGGGCGCGTGCCTGCGCATCACGCCGTCGATGTCGGACGTCTGGTGTACGTGGCCGAGGCGCGCGGGCGCGAACGCGAGCACGCCGAGCGGCGGATCGATGCCTTCCCGGCTGGGCACCGCACCCGTACCCGGGACGCCTTCGCGCTCCGCGACGAGCTTGCCGACGTCGAGCTCCGTCGCGAGCTCCGCGGCCACGAGCTGGCGCATCTGCGGTTTCGGCACCTCCCCATCGCCCTCGATCTCCGGCGCTACCACGTCGCGCGCGTTCTCCGGGCGCGCCAGGCGCATCCACATCGCCGTCAGGTCTGCTTCGTTGGTGAGCCCGCCGTACCAGACGACGACGGGCCCGGTGCCGAGGAGGAACGTTCTCGTGTTGAAGGCACCCAGGCGCAGCGCGGCGGCGACCGCGTCCGCCTTCGTCGGGAACGTCCCGAGCAGCGCCGCCCACGCGCCGGGCTTGCGCACCTGCACGAGCGAGCTGGAGGTCAGCGCGAGTCCGATCACCGTGTTGCCGGCCTCGCGCAGCGCGGTCGCGAGCTCTTCGGCATCCCCCACGGAGAACTGCCCGCGCTCCTGGAACAACCAGTCGTAGGTGATCACGCGCGCCCCGGCGCGCTTGCAGTAGGTCGCGATGTAGCCGAACAGCGCCCGGGGCCACGGCCAGCTGATCGAGAGGTTGTCCTCGACGTTCGTGATGTCCTGCTCGGACACCTTGACGAGGACGATGTCGGTCCGCGCGTGGCGCTCGCTCGCGGCGCTGCGGATGCGCAGGTCGTAGCTCCACAGCTCGCTGCGCTCGAGCGCCGACGGGCGGAGGACCGCGAGGACGAGACCGAGCAGCCCTACCGCGAGACCTACCGTCAGACCCGCGATCCAGGGCCGCGCCTTGGGTGACACGGTCGGAAACATTCCCCGTCGAGCAGGCTAACACGCGTGTCGCACGTGTCGCACGGCGGACCGCCGAAACCCAGGTGTACAGTTCGGTCCATGCCGCGCTCGGTGCTCGCGCTCCTCGTCGTCGGTCTCGCTGGGTGTCCACCAAAGCAGGTCGTGACGCCGCCGGAGGCGGCGAAGCCCAAACCGATGGATCCGGTCCCCAGCGCCGGTGGTGTCGACCCGCCGGTGCCGACGCTGCGCCTGCCGAGGAACTTCGTGCCCACGAGCTATGCCGTGCGCCTCGACGTGGATCCGGCGAAGACCGGGTTCGATGGTTCGATCGGGATCACGGGGCTCGTCGCTCAGCGCTCGTCGGTGATCTGGTTGCACGGCTATCACCTGAAGGTCAGCCGCGCGACCGCGACCCGGGGCAGCTCCGAGGTCGCGGTGGCGGTGACGCCGAAGGGCGAGGATCTCCTCGAGCTGCGGCCGCAGACGCCTCTCGACGTTGGCGAGTGGACGCTGATGATGGACTACGCCGGTGAGCTCGATCTCATGAGCACGAGCGGCGCGTTCAAGCAGATCGTCAACGGCGATGCGTACGTGTACACGCAGCTCGAGGCGCTGTACGCGCGCCGCGTGTTCCCGTGCGTCGACGAGCCCGACAACAAGGTGCCGTGGAAGCTGACGCTCGACGTGCCGGCGAAGCTCGTCGCCGTCTCGAACACGCCGATCGCGAGCGAGGCGCCGATCGCCGGCGACAAGCGCCGCGTGGAGTTCGCGCAGACCAAGCCGTTGCCGAGCTACCTGATCGCCTTCGGCGTGGGGCCGTTCGAGATCGTCGACGGCGGCAAGACCAAAGGCGGTACGCCGGTGCGGATCTTCACGCTCGCGAAGCGCGCGGCGGAGGGCGCTTACGCCGCGAAGACCACGGCGAAGCTGCTCGAGATCACCGAGGAGTGGTTCGGCGTTCCGTATCCGTACGAGAAGCTGGACATGCTGACCATCCCACTCACCATCGGGTTCGGCGCGATGGAGAACGCCGGCCTCATCACGTGGGTCGAGACGCTGATCCTGATCGACCCGAAGACCGGATCGAAGGAGCGGCAGCACACGTGGATCTCGGTCGCGTCGCACGAGATCGCACACCAGTGGTTCGGCAACCTCGTGACGATGGCCTTCTGGGACGACATCTGGCTCAACGAGGGGTTCGCCAACTGGATGGAGACGAAGACCGCCGCGAAGTTCGATCCCGCGACGCACGACACGGACCGCGATCTCGATCAGCGCAACAACGCGCTCGCCGCTGACAGCCTCGTCACGGCGCGTCAGATCCGCCAGCCGATCAAGCAGACCGACGACATCCTCAACGCCTTCGACGGCATCACCTACAACAAGGGTGCGTCGGTGCTCCGCATGTTCGAGCAGTACGTGGGTCCCGATGTGTTCCAGAAGGGCGTGCGCGAGTACGTCAACGCGAAGGCGTTCGGGAACGCGACCTCCAAGGACTTTGTGGCGGCGATCAGCAAGGCAGCGAACAAGGACGTCAGCGCGGCGTTCGCGACGTTCCTGGATCAGGCGGGTGCGCCGGAGATCTCCGTCGCGCAGACGTGCACCGGTGGAGCGACCCTCACGTTCGAGCAGCGGCGCTACATCCCCGCGGGGGCCCCGCGGCCGGGGGCGACCAGGCCGTGGCTGCTTCCTGTCTGCGTGACGTACGAGAAGCAGGGAAAGCGCGCGGAGGAGTGCACGCTCGTGGAGCAACCCACCGTCCGGCTCGCGATCGATGGTGGATGTCCGCGCTGGGTGATGCCGAATACGAACGGCGCCGGGTACTACCGCGTCGCGTACACCGCGGCACAGCTCACGACGCTGCGCGACGACGCGTGGGCCGTGCTGACGTGGACCGAGCGCCGCGCGATCTTCGACGACGTCGTCGTGTCATCGAGCCAGGGCAAGGTGCCGCTGATGCTCGCGCTGTCGTTCGTGCCGAAGATGCTCGTCGGCAACGATCGATTCACGCTGCCGCCGGCGGTCGAGTTTCCCGCTGGCTTCGACAACTGGGTCCCGAACGAGCTGCGGCCGAAGTTCGAGTACTACCTCCGTACGATGTTCGGGCCGGGTGCGCTCGCCACCGGGCTGGTGTCGAAGGACACCGATACGCTCGACATCGAGGCCACGCGATCCGCGCTGATCGGCACGGTCGCGTGGACCGCCCGCGAGCCGAAGCTCGTCGACCAGGCGGTCTCGCTCGCCGACAAGTGGCGTGATCTCCCGCAGTCCACCCGCGGCCTGATCCTCGAGATCGCCGTCGACGCGAAGCCCGAGGTGTTCGCGAAGATCCTGAAGGACGTGCGCACCGAACCCGACCGCAGCCGCCGCAAGGAGATGTACGACGCGCTGGCGAGCGTCCGCGACACCAGGCGCCAGGCCGAGGCGCTCGCGTTGATCCTCGATCCCAAGCTCGATATCCGGGAGACACTCGGCATGCTGTTCAGCGGATCTCTCGACGACAACGACGCCGTCACGCGGCAGTTCTGGCGAGATCACGACCGGGAGATCCTCGCCCGGCTTCCGAAGGATGGCACCACGAACCCGCTCGCGGGTTACGCATATCTGTTCACGAATATCTGCCGCGCCGACAAGCGCGACGAGACCATCGCGTACGTCCGCAAGGAGTTCACGCCGCTGCCCGGCGGCGCTCACGTCGTCGACGAGGCCATTGAAGCGATGGACCAGTGCATCGCTCGGCGAGTGGTCGTCGAGCCCGAGCTCCGTGGCTGGCTGACCGGTGTGAAGATCTCGAAGGACAAGCCGAAGCAGGACGACAACGCGGCCGAGCCGAGGAAGTCCCAGAACAAGACCGACCCGAAGCCCAAGAAGAGGCCCAGGAAGTAGGGCGCGGCGCGACGCCGTACGTGCGCTCGGGCCGAAGGTGTGCATCGATAGGTCATGGCGGATCCCGAGATCGAAGCCCGGCGGGCCGAGCTGAACGCGTGGATCGCGCAGACCCGGGCGAATCAGAAGAAGCTCGCGGTCGGTGTTGGCGTGGGCTTGGTGGTCAGCCTCGCGCTGCTGCTGTGGCGCGTGCCGGTGGGTGGTGCGGGACTCGGGATCGTGGTGCTCGTGGCGATGTGCGGGTTCTGGATCACCGCCGGCCACATCATGGACTGGCGCACGCGGCTGACCCAGCTCGGCAAGCCGAAGACGCTGCGGATGTCGGGCGGCGGCCGGCGGTTCTA
>JAYVLW010000133.1:0-2736 GCA_043759315.1 Myxococcales bacterium | reverse complement strand
CGTGCCTACTTCAGCACGCCGCGCAGCGCGACCATCAGCATCTCGTTGACGACATCCTCGACGGTGAGCTCGTTGTTCTTGCGGACGAGCTGTTCGATGACGCCGCGGATCAGGCCGAGCAGCGCTGCCGAGACGAGCTCGGGGTGGCACTTGCGGAGGAGGCCGATCTCGAGGCCGGATTCGAGCGCGCGGCGCAGGAGGTCGCGCATCTCGCCGTAGAACTGCTCGATGCGCTCCGCGGCTTCGACGTCGGGCGTGTTTCCGGCGGAGAGGAGCAGCGTCGCGAGCGGCCGATCCTGGACGATGTAGGTCAGGGTCGCGACCACCTGCTCGCGGAGCTGGACCTGCGGAGGCGCCGCGGCGGGATCGTCGACCTCGATGCGGTGGATGCGCGCGCGCAGATCCGCGAGCGCCTGATCGAGAATCGAGTCGAACACCGCCGCCTTCGAGGCGAAGTACAGATAGAACGTGCCGCGCGCGATCTGCGCTCGCTCGATGATCGCGTGGATCGAGGCGCCGTGATAGCCGGCGTCGGCGAACACCGCCTTCGCCGCCGCGAGGATCTGACGACGGCGCTCCTGCTTCGCGCGCTCCCCGGCGTCGGCAGCTGTGGAGACCATCAGCCGCCTCGCCGTGACTGGTAGGCGATGATGGCGCGCTCGAGGCCCGAGTACATCTTCCGATACGTCAGCCCCGGCTGCGCGATCCGCGCGCCGGCGCAGTGGCTCGCGATCTCCGCTTCGATCGCGTGCGCGAACGACGCCGAGTCGACGTAGAGGTTGATCTCGTCGTAGACGCCGTGCGAGAGCGACGTGAAGTTCGCCGAGCCGACATCGCTGAACCGATGGTCGATGACGACGACCTTGCTGTGGACCATGCGGGGAAGCAGCACGATCGTCAGGTTCTCGGGCGCGCCGGTCTGCCGCATCAGCGCATCGCACGTGGCGCGGTTGATGTTCGCGAGCACGTCCGCTTGATCCGCGGTGACCAGCTTGACGTCGATCCCGCGCTGCACGGCGCGCGCGAGCGCAGCGGTGAACCGGCGGTCGTTCATGTATGCCATCTCGACGGTGAGCGAGACCTGCGCCGAATCGATCAGCGCGAGCCTGTGACTCATCATCGGGCACGTGTGCTTGCGGTGCGCCTCGCGGCTGTGCACGAGGAAGTCGAGGCCGCGCGATGGATCGAACTCGTCGTGCCCCGCCATCCGCTCGGTCAGGCGCGCGATGTGGTCCTTGCCCTCGACCTCGACCATGACGTCGAACCAGTCGTGGCGATGGTTGTCGCCAACGCCCATCGATCCGAGGATCAGGTAGCGATCATCGATGATGTAGACCTTGCTGTGATCGAACCGCTTGCGATGGTGCTGGACGTCGATGTTCGGGTGCTGGAGGATCCGCTCCGACAGCGCGTTGGGCCGCTGCTTGAACGAGCCCGGCGCGCGATACACGGCGCCGAGGAACCAGGCCTGGAACCCGCGGATCGCGTCGACGCGCTTGTGAAAGAAGCTCTGCTTGTTGCCGCCCGTGTACTCGTAGACCGCGGCGATCTTGTCCTTGTGGATCGTGACCTTCGCGCCGCGATCAGCGGCGGCAAGTACAGCCTCCCCCATCTGGTTGCCCGCCTCGTCGTCCCGCCACAGAAACGCCCGGATCTCGACCGAGCGCTCGGCGTGCTTCACACGCTCGAGGATCTTCTGGAACGCGACGTCACCGGAGCCGAGCACCCGCAGCGTCGAGCCATCGACAGGGATCGAGCTCGCCCCGAGCTGCGCCGGCAAGCCCACGGGGAGCATCTGGTGCTTCACGCGTTGCGCCCGGCGGCCACCGGCAAACAGAGGCCGACGACGGGGAGTACGACCTGCCATGTGAGTGCATACGGGTAACCCGGCCGGCACGATCGGTCAATGATCCGGATCTCCCGGCAATGCCAAGGACTTTGACGCGGCGCGGCCGGGGGCGGCTGCCTACAGGCGTCCGGTGATGCCAACCCAGGGGAGCGCCGGCACCTCTCCGGTGTCCTCCGTCAGCGTCGTCACGAGGGCGAGATCCATCGTGGTCGTGCGGTTTCCGATGCGAACGCCGAGGAAACCGATGGCCTCGCCGTCGACCTGCATCGCCTCGAGCATGACGCGGGTGGTGGCGTTACCCGCGGATGCGGAGAGCGTGACCAGCGTTTCGCCCGGGCCGTTGTCGTCGTAGTCGCCTTCGTTGACCCCGAACACGCGTGCGATCGAGCCGGAGACCTCGAGGCCACAGTCATCGTCGATGCACAGGGTGCCGACGGCACCGAGCGCCTTCAAGCTCCGGTCGTTCGTCGAGAACTTGCGCGCCGATCCGGTCAACGCGATCGCGCCCTTCTGCGTGCGCACGAGCACCTGCTTGATGCCGACGCCGTACTCGTGCTCGGAGTCGCCCATGACCGTGCCGGCGCTCTCCAGCCAGAGCTCGGTCGACTTCGTGATGCCCGCGTTGATCCCGCCGAGGCCGCCCACGGGAACCAGGATCTGCAGCGTGGCCTCGACCGTGCCTTCGGGGACCGTGATCGCCGTCGGGGCGGCGATGCCGCGGTTCGTCGCCACCACGTCCTGCCGCGCATCGATCCCCTGCTTGTTCGGCTTCGCCGGGGTCGCGGGCGCGAGCGGCTGCGGGATGGTCTGGCCCGATCCCGGTGCGCCCGTGACGAGCACGACGTCCGCGGCGGCGATGGTCGGGAGCAGTACGAGCGCGGCGAGCA
>JAYVLW010000132.1:0-5877 GCA_043759315.1 Myxococcales bacterium | reverse complement strand
GGCAGGCCCTGGTCCCAGCCCGCGGGCAGCTCGCCCTTGATCGCGAGATCGAGCTGCGCGGCGAGCTCGGGATGCGCGGCCTTGTACGCGGACATCTTCTCGCGCCACATCGCGTGCGATGCAGAGCCGCGCTTCACGGCCTCGCCCATGTGGGTCTTGACCTCGTCGGGAACGAGGAACTTCGCGTCCGGATCCCAGCCGAGCGCGGTCTTCGTGGCGGCGACCTCGGCGTCGCCGAGCGGCGAGCCATGCGCCCCCGACGTGCCGGCCTTCTTCGGCGAGCCGAATCCGATCGTCGTGTTGATGACGATGATCGTGGGCTTCTCGGTCTCATCCTTCGCGGCGCGGATCGCCGCGTCGAGGCCGGACAGATCCGAGTCGCCCTTCTCGACGTGCAGCACGTGCCAGCCCTGGGCGGCGAACCGCGCGCCGACGTCCTCGCTGAAGATCAGATCGAGCTTGCCGTCGAGGGTGATGTGGTTCGCGTCGTAGAGGAAGGTCAGCTTGCCGAGGCGCAGGTGGCCCGCGAGGCTCGCGGCTTCCATCGCCACGCCTTCCATCACGTCGCCGTCGGAGACGAGCGCGAAGGTGTTGTGGTCGATGATGTCGTGGCCGGGGCGATTGAACAGGTTGGCGAGGAACTTCTCGGCGATCGCCATGCCGACCGCGTTCGCCGCGCCCTGCCCGAGCGGACCGGTGGTCGCCTCGACGCCCGGCGTGTGGTGCCACTCCGGGTGCCCCGGCGTCTTCGACTCCCACTGGCGGAAGTCCTTGAGGTCGTCGAGCGAGAGATCGTAGCCGGTGAGGTGGAGCAGCGAGTACAGCAGCATCGAGCCGTGACCGGCGGAGAGCACGAAGCGATCGCGATCGAACCACAGGGGTGCGCGCGGGTCGTGCTTCAGGTGCTGCTGCCACAGCACGTAGGCCATCGGTGCGCAACCGAGCGGCAGCCCCGGGTGTCCCGAGTTCGCCTTCTGGACACCGTCGATGGAGAGGGTACGGATCGTGTTGATCGCGAGCGTCGGAAGGTCGGTCGTCATCGGCGAGCCGACGCTAGCATGGTGGTAGGATGCCCACGCGATGGGGAACGTCAGAACCAGTTTCATGTTCGGTCTCGTGACCTCCGGAGTGCTGCTCGCGTGCGGCGGCGGAAAGGCCAAGCCCGACGAGCCAAAGCGCGACCCGTTCGCGGATCCGAAGCCGCCCGATCCCGCGCCCACGCCGACACCCACGCCTGCACCGAAGCCGGATCCCGTGCCGGTGACGAAGACCGATCGCGCGCCGGAGTTCATCCCGCCGTACATCAAGAAGGTCGGCGTTGGTCAGAAGGTCAGCTTCGGCGTGCCCGTGATCGATCAGGATCTCGACGAGACCGTCGTCGAGATCACGAAGCTCCCCGCGTCGGCGAAGTTCGATGCGATCACGCAGACGATCACGTGGACGCCCGGGAAGGCGGATCAGCCGAAGGCCGAGTTCGAGCTCCACATCTCGCAGCCGAAGAAGGGCGTGGTCGACGCCAAGACCTTCTCGATCGACGTCGATGACAAGGCCGTGCCGCTGCCGGTCGCCGAGGAGCAGAGCGCGGTGATCGAGACGCTGCTGATGATCCGGCAGCCGAAGCGCCTCGAGCTGGTCAACAAGGACTGGCCGCTCGACAAGCTGCTGCGCTGGAGCGCGGACAACTTCAACCCGCAGTTCACCGAGGACAACAAGAAGCTCCTCGACAAGAAGCCGCTGGTCACGAAGGCGCTGTTCGAGCAGTTCCTCAAGAACCAGGCGGACACGCACAAGAACCCGCGCCTCGATCCCAAGGCCAAGGAGTTCGACAAGAAGTCGTTCGGCGATCCGAAGTCCTGGAAGATCGTCGCGTTCCGCCCGCGCATCGACAAGGCGTGGGCCGAGCTGCGTGTGGTGTATCAGGCGGTCAACGCGCCCGAGCCGGTGTTCGCGATGTTCCGGATCCGCCCGGTCACCGAGTACGTGCCGGCGCTGCCGCGGCCCGACGAAGAGAAGATCGCGAACAACAAGGTGTTCCTCGGGCTCGTCGCCAAGCACTTGCTCGAGAACGGCGCGCCGAGCGAGAAGTTCCTCAAGGACCAGGCCGCGCACGGCAAGGCGGTCGCCGCGTTCATGAACGAGTTCATGAAGTACGACGACACCAAGACGGCGAAGTACCTCAAGACGTTCTCGATCGGCATCGCGATGGAGGCGCGCATGGGCGGAGGCTCGGCGCGCAAGGACGATGGCTCGTACGCCTCCGGTGACGGCTGGGCCTGGCACGCGGAGAAGCCGTTCCAGACCCAGGACGGCAAGACCCAGGCGTGGGTCAACGTGACCATCCCCGGATTCTGGACCCAGGCCGTGCCGAGCAAGGATGGCAAGACATGGGAGCCGAAGTGCGGACCGCGCTGGACCACCGGCTCGCCGGAGGTGGTCGACGAGAGCGACAAGCTGTGCCGCAAGACGATGGGCTTCGTCGATCTGCCGGATCAGTCGACCGGCAAGAACCGGCCGTCGCGCATCGACGCCAACAACCTGTTCATCGAGCACAAGACCGTGTTCACGGTGAAGGACCTCGCGCTCGACGACGGGCGTCGCGACGTCGGCGAGGAGAACGGCGTGACCTGCGCACAGTGCCACATGCGCAACTTCGGCATGCACGACTACGCGGATCTCGCGAATACGGATCCGAGCAAGGGCGTTCCGAAGACGCGCAACCACAAGATCGCGACCTTGAACTTCCAGATCATCCCCGGCACGCACTGGGAGGAGTTCACGCTCGAGTTCCTCAAGCACCAGGAGTGCCGCGCCAAGGACATGTACGCGCAGTACTTGCCCGACGCCGCGAAGGGTCTGACCTGCCCGCTCGCCAAGTGAGATGACCGCGCCCGCCGACACCCCCGCGAAGAAGAAGCTGCCGGTCGCCCCCGAGGGCAAGGCCAAGCCCGAGGGCAAGGCCGCCAAGACCAAGGCCGGCGGCTGGGCTGCGTTCACCGACGGCGGCACGGCTCCGACCTGGCTGGTCACCGCCCGCCTCGTGCTGTTCGTCGCCCTGTGCGCGACCATCCCGACGATCCTCGGTGTCGAGCATGGCAATCGCCTGCTGTGGACCGTGGCGATCGCCGCGCTGCCGTTCTTCTGGATGACGTTCGGCTATCACGTATGGCGGCGGATCTGCCCGCTCGCGGTGATGGGCCAGATCGGGCGTCTCGTCGGCCGCCCCGGGACACGGAAGATGGGCGACTGGATGGGCCGCAACTACCTGCTCGTCCAGCTCGGTCTCATGCTCGGCGCGCTCTCGCTGCGCCTCCTCGCCACGAACGGCAGCGACATCTGGCTCGCCGGCTTCCTCGGCGTCGTCGTGGTCGCCGCGATCGCCACGAGCTTCATCTACGGCGGCAAGACCTGGTGCAACTTCATCTGCCCGGTCGGACTGGTCGAGAAGCTGTACACCGAGCCCGCGCGCGGCTCGGCGACGCCCGAGGATCTGACCTCGCAGTGCGCACCGTGCGTGGCGTGCAAGAAGCACTGCCCCGATATCGATCTCGAGCAGGGTTACTGGAAGGAAGCCAACGATCGGCCGCGCCGCATCGCGTACTTCTCGTGGCCCGGCCTCGTCGTCGGCTTCTATACCTACTTCTATCTGATCCACGGACGCTGGTCGGACTACTTCAGCGGCGCATGGGCCTACGACCGGGACCTGCCTAGCCGCGCGTTCGAACCCGGTCTCGAGTTCGCGCCCGCCGTGCCGCGGATCGTGGCTGCACCGCTGACGCTGATCGTGTTCGGGCTGGTCAGCCTCGCCGCGTTCACCATGATCGAGAAGGTGATCGCACGGACGCGCCTTGGCCGGCTCCCCAACGAGGCCGATGCCGAGACCAAGGCGAACCTCCTCGCGCGCACCCGCCACGGCATGCTCGCGTTCTCCGGCCTGGTCGCGTTCAACGCGTTCTACCTGTTCGCCGGCCAGCCAACGCTCGCGAGACTGCCGGGCTGGGTCGTCACCGGGTGGGGCCTGATCGTCGTGTTCTCGTCGACGGCGATCTTCGTTCGCCGGATCACCCGACGCGAGGACCAGCACGTCCACGAGAAGTTCGCGCAGAAGATCTTGAAGAAGTGGGAGTGGGGCGACGCCCCGCCGTCAGATGATCTCAAGGACATCTACCTCCTTCACACCGAGCGGACGAAGCAGCGCGAGGCGCGGCTCCGCGCATACAAGGAGACGGTCCGCGAGATGGTGGCCGACGGGCTCGTCACGCGGAACGAGATGCAGCTGCTCGATAGTCTGCGCGCGCAGCTCGGGATCTCGGACAAGGACCACCAGAAGATCATCGGTGAGCTGTCCGGCGAGGAGCGGCAGCTGTTCGATCCCAAGTTCCAGGGTTCCGTCGAGCAGCGGCTCGCACGGGACGTCTACCGCAAGGACCTCCAGCGCATCGTGCTCGAGGCCGCCCGTCAGGGCACCGCCCCCACGCCCACCACCCTCGTGCAGCTGCGCGAGGAGCGCGGCGTGGGCGAGGACGAGGAGCGCGAGGAGCTCGCGAAGCTGCGCGCCCCCGGCGGTCCGATCGCCGCGATCTACGACCACGAGATCGCGGAGATCGGTCGCCTGATCGCCGTCGCCGAGGCCGCGAACCAGCCGCTGGCCGCCCAGAGCGAATCGGCGAGCCTGTCCCTGCTCCGCCACCTCGCGAAGCTGCGCGCCCACGAGCACGCCATCAACGCGCTCGGCGTGCTGTTCGTGATCACCGAGCGGCCCGAGGTCGAGACCGTGCGGCTCCAGTCGGCGCAGCGCCGCATCGTCCGCCCGCAGTCACTCGAGATGCTCGGTGGGGTCGACCCCGCGCTGCGGTCGCCGCTCGTCGATGCGCTCGAGCGCCTCGGCCGCAACGAGCAGGCACTGCTGGTGCCCGGTCCGATCCTGGCCGTCGCCGACGACGCCAATCGCCACCTCCGCGCCGTGGCCGCCATGCTGCTCTCGCGGTTCGAGGAGGAACCTGCGCGCGCGCGCATGCTCGCGATGCTCGACGATCCCGAGGCCGTGGTCCGCGAGGCAGCCGTACGTGCGATGGGTGTGAAGAGCCGGCTGACCCGCGACCTGCTCGCGAAGGTGCTCGATGATCCGGACGAGCGGGTCCGCCACGCCGCGGTCCGCGCCGTGTCGGGTGGCACCTCCAACGAGATGCCCGCGCTCGATCCCTCGATCTTCGCGCAGACCAAGCACGGCGTCGGCAACAAGGGCGTCTATGCCACGCTCGACGCGAACGCCGCGATGGCGTCGCTCACCGTGATCGAGAAGATGATGCTGATCCGGCAGGTCCCGATCTTCGCGGACCTCGCCCCCGACGATCTCGAGGAGCTCGCGCTCATCGTCGAGGAGCGCCGCGTCGAGCCTGGGCGGAACCTCTTCAACGAAGGCGACCCCGGCGACGCCGTCTACCTCATCGTCAAGGGCGCGGTCCAGGTCATCATGGGCGGCACCGAGGGCAAGCCCGAGCGCGTGCTCAACGAGCTCGGCGCCGGCGCGTGTATCGGCGAGATGGCCGTGCTCGACGCCTCGCCGCGCTCGGCCACCGTGCGTGCGACGGAGCGCACCCGCACGCTGCGCGTCCCCGGAGAGGGCTTCAAGCGCGTGATGTCGGAGCGGCCGGAGATGTCGCAGGCGATCGTCGCGGAGCTCGTGAAGCGGATGCGCGGGATGATGGCCGGAGGACCGGCGCCGAAACTGTCGAGCCCCGCGATCCAGGTTCCCAAGCTCGAAGGGTAGCGCCCCTACGCGGCGTCGAGCTCGACGACGAACCGGGCGCCCGGGCTCGCGGACTCGACCCACACGCGCCCGCCCATCGCCTCGATCTGACTCTTCACGATCGCGAGGCC
>JAYVLW010000131.1:0-4995 GCA_043759315.1 Myxococcales bacterium | reverse complement strand
ACGCAGATCGTCGCCAGGACGAACGCGCGGCGCTCCCATCGCCGCTGCACGTCCGGCTGCGAGACGAGCCGCACCGCCCCCACGTGACCCGGGTGCTCGCGCCGCCAGATCGCGACGGCGCGCCGCGTCTCGAGGATGCGCGTGATCGCGGCCTCTCCCTCTCCGTCCGCGCGCAGCTCCGCTTCGATCTCCGCCGGGGCACGGTCGTGCAGCGCCGTCCACGACAGCGCGGTGCCGTCGGTCAGTAGACAAGCGTCGCGACACCGCGCGAGCCGGCGCCAGACCTTGCCGAACGCGCCCGGACCTTCCGTCGCGCGCAGGCCGAACGCCGAGCAGCTCTCGCTGTCGGCGAAGCTGCAGCGCACCCCGGGGATCCGGCCCGACAGGAACCGCCGGTACACGACGATCAGCCAGCGCAGGATCACAGACACCCGATGTCACACCCCGCATCGGCCACGGCCCCGACGAGCTGGCAGCCGCAGTCCGCGACATCGACCGCAGACAGGCAGTCGCCGCAGTCGCCGAGCATCGAGCCTGCCGACGATGGCTGTCTCGGCGGGTGCGCATGCTCGAGCTCCGCCGCGCGATCGTGGAACACCCGCAGCTCGCCGAGCTGCCGGCACAGGCGGTCCACGACCTCGCGCGGCGCTGGGTGCGCGATCTCGAGCCTCGCGAACACATCCCGCACCGTCGCGGCGGCCGCGGGCGACCGCGCGTGGACGACCAGCTCGGTCCCGCGAGCGACGACGGCGACGCCTTCGACGACCAGCGAGAGATCCGAGGCACCGAGCACGCCGAGGTAGACAAGTCGGGCGCGGTGTCCCTCGGCGATCGCGTGGGCTTCGAGCATCTCGAGGATGGCGTGGAGCTCGCCTTGGGTCACTCCATTCAACCTGGGTCGACGCGCGACGCTGTCAACGGGGGAATCGGTAGACTCCGGTGTCAACGTGGAACGGAGCGCCGACGCGATGCGTCGGCACGATCGATGGCTACTCGTCTGGCGTGTCGACGGTGCCGAGCAGCCGCGGCAGCGGATCGCCGCCGTTGGGTGCGAGCTGGCGCAGGCTGGCCAGGTGGTGGAGCAGCAGGTCGCGGTTGTCGCCGACCGAGAGGTTCTGAAGCTCGAGCGCGCCGATCCGATCCTCGGGCGTGAACGCCGGCTCCTCGACGCGCTCCATCGACAGCTTCTCCGGTCCGTACGACATGTACTCGGCGCGCGTGGCGACGATGGTGTAGTCATCGCCGCGCCGAAGCTCGAGCGTGACCTCGCCGGTGATGCTCGGCGCGACCCAGCGTGTGAGGCCATCCTTGAGGAGGCAGGCCTCCGGATCGAACCACTTGCCCTCGTAGAGCAGGCGGCCGAGCTTGCGGCCGAGCGTGGCGTAGAGATCGAGCGTGTTCTCGTTGTGGATCGCGCTGAGCAGGCGCTCGTAGGCGATGTGCAGCAGCGCCATGCCCGGCGCCTCGTAGATGCCGCGGCTCTTTGCGTCGATCACGCGGTTCTCGATCTGATCGCTGGTGCCGAGGCCGTGGCGGCCGCCGATCCGGTTCGCCTCGACGAACAGATCGTACGCCGACGCGAACCCCACGCCGTTGAGGGCGATCGGCTGCCCCTGCGCGAACGCGATGGTGATCTCCTCGGCCGCGATCGCGACCTCGGGCTTCCAGTGCGCCACGCCCATGATCGGCGCCACGATCCGCATCCCGGTATCGAGGCGCTCGAGGTCCTTCGCCTCGTGCGTCGCGCCGAGGAGGTTCGCATCGGTGGAGTACGCCTTCTCGACGCCCGTCTTGTACGGCTTGCCGATGTTCGCGAGGTACTGCGCCATCTCGGTACGGCCGCCGAACGCCTTGACGAACGCGGCGTCGAGCCACGGCTTGTAGATCTTGAGCGTGGGGTCGACGAGGATCCCGTAGCGATAGAACCGCTGGATGTCGTTGCCCTTGTGCGTCGACCCATCACCGAACACGTGGACATCGTCGTCGACCATGGCGCGCACGATCGCGGTGGTGGTGACCGCGCGCCCGAGCGGGGTGGTGTTGAAGTACTTCTTGCCGCCGACGGAGAGATGGAACGCGCCGCACTGGATCGCGATCAGGCCCTCACGCACGAGGCTGTCCTTGCAGTCGATCAGGCGCGCGGCCGTGGCGCCGTGCGCGAGCGCGCTCGGCGGGATATCCGCCGGGTTCGCCTCGTCGGGTTGCGCGAGGTCGGCGGTGTACGCGTGGACGGTCATGCCCTGCTCCGCCATCCAGGCGACGGCGCAGCGGGTATCCAGACCACCGGAGTACGCGATCGCCAGGCGCGTCCCCTTGGGAGGCAGCTGGCGGTAGATCCTGCTCATTTCTCGGTGTCCTCGTCGGCGTCGGCCTTGGTGCGCAGTCCCGCCCGCTCCAGCAGCTTGTAGAGGAACTTTCTCTCGAGACCGGCGATCCGGGCGGCCTGCGAGAGATTGCCGGCCGCGCGCTGTACCAGGTCGGTCAGGTACTCGCGCTCGAACCGCGCGACCAGCTCGTCCTTCGCCTCGTGGAACGGGCGGTCGGCGCGCGCCACCTGGGTCTCCGGTGCAGCCGCGGTGGGGCGCAGCACGAACGGCAACGACTGGAAATCGTCATCGGGTCCCGCGAGCGCGACCGCGCGCGTGATCACGTTGCGCAGCTCGCGCACGTTGCCCGGCCAGTGGTAGCGCTGGAGCCTCTCGAGCGCGGCGCCGCCGACCTGGCCGCCGAGGTCGGCGCGGCCAGCGCGATCGAGGAACATCTTGATCAACGAGGCGAGATCGCCGAGGCGCTGGCGGAGCGGTGGGACGTGGACCTCGACGACGGCGAGCCGGTAGTAGAGGTCCCCGCGGAATCCACCGCGCGCGACCTCGGCGAACACGTCGCGGTGCGTGGCGGCGACGATGCGCACGTCGTAGCGCTCGCTCTTGCGGCCGCCGAGCGGGATGACCTCGCCGGCCTCGAGCATGCGCAAGAGCTTCGGCTGCAGCGCGACCGGGAGGTCGCCGATCTCGTCGAGGAACAGCGTACCGCCGTTCGCCGCCGCGAACGCACCCTGGCGTTCGCCTGCCGCCCCCGTGAACGCGCCCTTGGTGTGACCGAACAGGTCGCTCTCGATCAGCGTCTCGGTCGAGGCGCCGCAGTCGAACACGACGAACGGGCCGTCCTTGCGCGGCGACGCATCGTGAACGCCGCGCGCCATCAGCTCCTTGCCGGTACCGCTCTCCCCGAGGAACAGGATCGGCGCCGCGGACTTGCTCGCCCGCTCGAGGACCGCGAACACCTGCCGCATCGGCTGGCTTCCGCCGAGCAACGCCCCGAAGTGATCGTTGGTCGACGGCGCGATATCGAGCACCTCGTCGGCCGGCATCAGCTGGACGAGCGTCTTGCCGATGCGCAGCGCCACACCGGGTGGCGCGACGACCTTCTGCACCGCGACGCCATCGATCACCGTGCCATTCTTCGAACCGAGATCCGTGATCGAGAACCCCGCCGCGGTCGGCGAGATCGAGCAGTGGCGACGCGACACGAAGCTGTCGGTGAGCACCACGTCGCACGAGCGCTCCGTGCCGATCACCACGCCGATCGGCGGCAGATCGATCTCGAGACCGCGATCCGGCCCATCGACGACGCGCAGCTGGGACGAGCGCACCGGCGGGTGCGCGGCCACGGCGTTGGTGACCCGGGTGACCAGCACTAGCGGAGGATCCCCCGCAGGAACAGCTGGCACAGGTAGCGGTAGGCTTCGAGGCGAGGCATGCCGGAGACGTCGAGGACCTCGTCGAGCGAGAGGTTCCCGTCGACCCGCGACAGCAGGAAGGCCGCGCGCGGGCTGATCGGCGCGGCGGCGAGCTCGTGAAGAGGACGCGCGAGGAGCGGCTGGCGATTGAGATCGCCGAGGAAGCTCTGGAACACGTTCATGATCGTGTCGCGGTTGCGATGGATCAGCTTCTGGGCGAGTGCGCTGCTCGGATCCTCGGACAGCGCGAGGTCCACGGCGGCGACCGCACGATCGAGCTCCGCGCCCTTGCTCCACTCCGTCGCGCGCTCGAGGAGCGAAGTGATCCGCCGGCGGGTGCGATCGTCCTTCGCCTCGTTCGCGGCGGCGCCCTCGTCGACGTCCTCGAGGATCAACTGCGTGCGTGCGTCGATGGGATCGAACGGCAGCACGATATCGGACCGCGTTCCACCATCGGCGCCCAGGCCCATCAGGCGCGGATCGAGAGGCGCCCTTGCACCGGTTGGCTCGTCCTCGGTGTGCGCGCGCTGGTTCCCCGGCGGCCGGAGGCCGAGCTCGCGCGTCGGCGCGGAGATCAACGGATCGAGCTCGGCCGCGGGCGGGCGCTGGCGGATCTCCGCGGTCGGCTTCTCCGAGAAGTCGCGCGTGGGGTTGGCGGCCGCCGCGGGCTCCGGGGCCGAAGCGTGGAACGACACACTGACCTCGGGCGGCAGCTCGGGCTCGCCGAGATCGAAGGACTCGAGCGAGAGTCGCGCCATCGATGCCGCCGACGTCGGCGCGGCCGCGGGCGGCACGATGTTCGCTGGCAGATCGCGCGTGATGTGCGCAGGCTTCGGGCTCGGCAGCGACGAGATCAGATCGTCAGACGAATCCTCACGCGGATCTTCGTAGGACAGGGCGATGTCCGAGGAGGCAGGCGGAGGCGGCACCGGCGTGGTCTCCGACTCCGTCGGTGTTCGCAGGGTCATCTGCAACATCGGCGGAGCCTGTGACGACATCCGGCGAGCGCGCGTCACGGGTGGCGCCGGCAGCTCGTCGGGATCCGGCGTGGTCGACGCTTCGGGTTCGGGAGCGGAGTGGGTGGGCTTGATGAATCCGAGGTCGCGCTTCTTCACATCGGTGAGCTGGGTCGCGAAGCTCTTGACGTCGTCGGGGCTGCCGAATCCCGGCGTTCCCTCGGGCTGAAACTCCGCCGTGACGTTCTCCTGCGCGAACAGATCGTTGATCGCGGGGTTGTCGCTGTCCTTCGCCTTCGG
>JAYVLW010000130.1:0-3154 GCA_043759315.1 Myxococcales bacterium | reverse complement strand
CGCCACCACCCGCGCCACCTGCGGCCACGCCCCCGGCGAAGGCGCCGAAGGTGCCGCCCGCGAAGGCTCCGAAGCCGCCACCGAAGGCACCGGGCAAGGGCGGCGTGAAGGCACCTCCGGCGCCGGATGATCCCTATGCGGAGCCGGAGGCGTCACCCGCGGGAACCGGCACGCCGCCGGGACCCGATGCGGGCAAGGGCGCGCCCGTACCCGTGGGAGCTGGTGCGCCCGTGCGGGCACCTTTGCCGCCTGGAAGCCGCGCGCCCGCGAAGGTTGGCCCCGGGGCGCCGATCGGCCCGGTCGGGACCGGAGCTGTCCCGCGCGCCCCCGATGATCCGTACGGGACCGCGCCGACGACTCCGAGCGCGAAGGGGAAGGCGCCGCCCAAGCCCGAGATCATTCCGACCGCGATCCCCGCGCGCATCGGCCTCAACGACGTCCCCGCGCTGCAGGGCTTGCTCGCGGTGCAGCGCCTCGATGGCTGGCTGATGTTCGATCGAGACGGGGAGAACCCGATCTCGTCGCGGCTGGTCGCGCCCGAGGGCCACCCGTCGCGCCCCTGGTTCTACTTGATCCCGGCGAAGGGGGAGGCCATCGCGCTCGTGCACTCCGCCGAGGTCCGCAACTTCGATCACCTCCCCGGCAAGAAGCTCACCTATCAGGGCTATCGCGATCTGGCGCCGCAGCTCAAGGTTCTGCTCAAGGGGATGAAGACCGTCGCCCTCGAGTACTCGCCGAAGGCGGCCGTGCCTAGCGTGTCGCGCGTCGATGCAGGAACGCTCGAGCTGATCCGCGGCGCCGGTGTCGGCGTACGCTCCTCCGACACGCTCGTGCAGTACACGAAGGCGATCTGGGGCGATCCGGGCCGCACCGCGCACTACGTGGCGGTCCATCATCTCGTCGAGCTCCGCAAGGACGCGCTCGCGTTCATCGCGAAGCAGATCGCGGCGAACGCGGTGGTCACCGAGTACGACGTCCAGCAGCGCCTCGTCCGCGGCATGACCATGCGTGGCCTCGTTTCGACGCCGCCCGTCGTCGCCGCAGGCATCAACACCGCCGATCCGTTCTATGTCCCCACTGCCGCGCGCACCGCGTCGATCCAGCGCGGCGACCTCATCGTGATCTCGCTCGCCCTCAAGGTCGACAAGCCCGAAGGCGTGTGGGCTGCGCAGACCTGGATGGCCGTCGCCGATGCCGCCGTCCCCGAGTTCGCGGCGAAGGCGTTCGAGACCGTGGGGCTCGCGCGCGACCAGGCGATCGCGTTGATCGCGGACCGGAGCCGCAAGCACCGCCCGGTCACCGGCGCCGAGGTCGACGACACCACCCGCGCTTTCTTCAAGAAGGCAAAGGTCGTCGAGCGCGTCATGCATCGCACCGGCCACTCGATGGACAACGATCTCCTCGGCGGCGGCGCCGATCTCGACAACTTCGAGGTCAAGGATACCCGGATCCTCACTCCCGGCACCGGCTTCACCGTCGGGCCGGGTCTGTACTTCTCCGGGCAGTTCGGCGTGCGCACGGAGGTCTCGGTCTACCTCGCGCCGAGCGGGCCGGAGATCACGACGCCCGCGCAGGACGCGATCGAAGCGCTGCTCAAGCCGTGATCTCGGCGTTGATCCTCGCGGGCGGCCGGGCCACGCGGATGGGGGGCCTCGACAAGTCAGCGCTCGTGGTCGATGGCGAGACCATCTTCGCGCGCCAGGTGCGCGTGCTGGCGCCGCGCGTGGTCGAGATCATCGTCTCGCACGGCGCCGTCGCCATGGGGTCGGACCCGGTGACCCGGACACACGATCTGTTCGCGGGCTACCGCACTGTCGTCGACTCGGTCACCGGCGCGGGACCGCTCGCGGGGGTTCACGCGGGACTCGCCGCGTGCACGACGCCATGGTTGCTCGTCGTCGCCGGTGACATGCCCCACGTCGAAGGTGCGCTCGTCGCTCGAATGATCGCCGCGGCGACCGATGCCGTCGATGCGGTAGGCCTCCGGATCGACGACCTTCCGGAGCCGCTGTTCTGCCTGCTTCGCGTCGCAGCTGCGCGTCCCGCGATCGAGCGTCGGTTCGCAGAAGGCAAGCGGAAAGCATCCGAGCTGCTGACCTCCTCTGGCTTGCGTGTTGCCTGGCTCGAGGGGGTCGCACGAGCGGCCCTCACGAACATCAACACACCCGACGACCTCCCCTGATTCTCTACGACCTTCGCTCGGTTACGAGCGGGGCAGTGGATGCTCGAAGAGGGTTTGCATGGCCGTCTCGATGCTGTATCTACGTGGTCCCGTGGTGATGCGCATCGGTGACCTGTCCGTCGAAACGCCCGTGCTCCTCGCACCGATGGCGGCCGTCACCGATCTGCCGTTTCGCACCGTGTGCGAGGAGTTCGGCGTCGGCCTCACGATCACCGAGTTCCTGTCGGCGCACGCGCTGTCGGCGGGCGATCCGAAGACCACGGGCAAGCTGACCGCGTCGCTCGACGGCCGCCGGTTCGGCGTCCAGATCTTTGGCCGCGAGCCCGAGATGATGGACAAGGCCGCGAAGATGGCGGTCTCGATCGGCGCATCGCTGGTCGACATCAACATGGGCTGCCCGGCCAAGCGCGTGGTCGCGGGCGAGTGCGGCTCGGCGCTGATGCGCGAGCCCGAGATCGCGCAGGAGCTGGTGCGCGCCGTCGTGGCCGCCGTGCCCGCGAACATCCCGGTCACGGTCAAGCACCGCGCCGGCTGGGATCAGGGCCACAAGAACGCGCCCGAGTTCGCGTGCGCGATGGTCGAGGCCGGCGCCCGCATGATCACCGTCCACGGCCGGACCCGGACCCAGGGCTTCGCGGGCCAGGCCGACCTCGAGATCATCCGCCTCGTCCGCGACGCGGTGCCGGCCCACATCCCGGTGGTCGGCAACGGCGACGTCGTCGACGTCGCCGGCTACGTCCGCATGCGCGAGACCACCGGCTGCGACGCGGTGATGATCGGCCGCGGCGCGCTCGGCAACCCGTGGCTGTTCGCGCGCATCGCCGCGGTCGCCGCCGGCCGCCCCGATCCGGGGCCGCCGACCCTCGAGGAGCGGCGCGACGTCTTCCGCCGCCACGTCGCGTTGATCGCCGAGCTCAAGCGTGGGCCGCGGGTGCTGCACGAGGTGCGCAAGGCCTGTGCCTGGTACGCGCG
>JAYVLW010000129.1:0-4025 GCA_043759315.1 Myxococcales bacterium | reverse complement strand
GACACCGCCGAGGATTGCGCGTTACGAGCGGCAGCTCGCAAGGATCGGCACCCGGATCGCGAATGGGTGTCCGCGCGTCGGCGACGACAACATGATCTCGCGCCTTGATCGCAAGCTCGACAAGCTCGGCAACGAGCTATCACGGTGGGACGCTGCGATCTGTCGACAGGCTTGCGTCTGGTGGGCTGAGCGCGCCGGACATGATCCCTTCGGACCTCGCACCCAGATCTCACAGCGATCGACGTTGACGCGCTCGTGCCGCGGAGCCAGCCGATCACATTCGCGGTCGCGGACACCACGTCGTCGTCGGTGCTCGGCCTCGAGAGCACGAGCGTCCGGCGATGCCGACGGCGAACCACCTGGCCGGCGTTCCCCAGCGGCGATCGGGGGCACGTCGTGGTGATCGAGATCGATCGTCATGCGTTGCTGACCGTTCGCGACGTGGCCAGACGCCTCTCCGTCTCGGTGCGGGAGGCACGCCGGATCATGAAGACGTTCTTGCCGATCATCACGCTTGGCGAGCGAATGAAACGTGTACGCGCGGAGGACCTCGAACGATACGTAGCGTCGCGCACGACGCCACCCGCACAGGAGCAACGACCATGGTCAAGCGCAAGCCAAGCAAGAGTCACCTCTACCGACGAACACCCGGCGGAGTTTGGTGGGCCTGGTACACCGATAGCACCGGCGCTCGCGTCCGTTTCAGCACGAAGTGCACCGACAAGGAAGCCGCGGCCAAGGTCCTCGCCGAAGCCGAGCGCAAATACGCCGAACAAGTTGCCGCTGGTCTGGGCTCGGACGCGGCCGGCAAAACCGTAGAGGACGCGACGTACCATCTCGCGGTCGAGGCGCACACGAATGCGCGGGGCAAGCCCATCAAGGAGGAGACGCGGTCGATGTATCGGCAGAAGGGCGGACATCTCGGTCGGCTGCTACGTGTGTGCGGTCCGGCGACGTCGACGGTTCGCTGAGCGAGGCGTGCGAGATGAAGCACTCGAGCATCGAGCTGACGAAGCTCAAACGTCACAACGTGGTGCGGTACATCGACCAGCGAATCAGCGAGGGGGGCGCTCGCACGACGATCAGGAAGGATTTGAATACGCTCTCGGTCGCATTGAAGCTCGCAGCCGACCGAGGGTGGTGCTCGCATGCGCTCGCGGTCGAATGCATCCCACCGTTCGCCGCCGAATCCGCGCCGCGCATGCGCTGGCTGACGCACGAGGAGTTCCCGAGGTTGCTCGCCGCTCTCGACACAACCGCACAACTCGCAAAGCCGCACGCCAACCCGGACAAGGAGGCGAAGCGGCTCGCCGCGCTCGACGCTCGCCACGTCGCCGTCGCCGATCGCAAGCTGTTCGTGATGGTCGGGTGCTTGACCGGCGCCGAGCTGTCAGCGCTCGAACGGATCGACTGGTCTGATGTCGACTTCGGCGCCAGGACGATCCGACTACCGGGCACGAAGAACAAAGACCGTGACCGAACCATCGATCTCGACCCTCAACTCGCGTTCGCGCTCGCGAAGGTTCCCAGGGCGCAGCGCACCGGCCGCTTGCTTCGACCGTGGGTCAATGCCTGCCACGACCTCGCGGTCGCATGCCTCCGAGCCGGGATCGCGAAGGTCACTCCGCACAGCCTTCGCCACACCTTCGCGAGCTGGCGTCGACACGTTCCGGGTCGGCCGGCTGATGGGCCACAAGGACTCACAGATGGTCGAGCGATACTATGGCCACCTGAAGCCGAAGAACTTGAGCGATTCGATGGCGCTCCTACCCCGGTTCCCGGACGTGTTCCCGACGGTGACTCAGGCTATCGAGGTGGTCGAGGCGCCCACAGAACCGTGTGTCACTGGTGTGTCAAAACCAGTGGCCGCTGACGTCACTTCTCGTCCCTTGAAGGTCCCTACCGACCATCCCGTCCGAAACGCACAAATCGCGAACTCCGACGAGGAATTCGCGATTTCTTCAACTTATCGAGTGAGGGCGGACGGACTCGAACCGTCAACCAGCGGATTAAGAGTCCGATGCTCTACCATTGAGCTACGCCCCCGAGAGTACTTCTTCAATTTTCAGTGAGTCCGAAGGGATTCGAACCCCTGACCTACGGGTTCGAAGCCCGACGCTCTATCCAGCTGAGCTACGGACCCTGGTTGGGCGCAGTAGATAGCGGCATGGGTCCCCAGGTGTCAAGCCCCGCATGCAGCGCATGGGGTTCGCTGTGTTCGCTGCAGGGCTGCTCACGATCTGCTGGCATAACTATCTGAATCCTCGTTACGCCGCACCGCGCGGTCCTACCCTCGAAAACCCTAAAATATCGGCTGGGTAGCGTGGTGATTGTCCTTTTCATCAGAAGAGCGTTCATCGTATACGTCGAGGCGATGTGATGAGGGACGCCCTAGAGGGGGGTCTCGGACTTCGCCGGGAGGACGCCGTGTTCGTACGATCTACTCGCTTCAATTTGGTGCTTTCGACCGCGTTCATCGTGCTGATGGGCGCATGCGGAAATCTCGGTGGCTGCGGCGCATGCAGCTCCACGCAACCTCTACCCGGCGGGAAACTCCCCGCGGATCAGACGGTCGAAGGCGGCGCGCAGATCCGCGTCACGCAGCAGGGCTTCAAGAAGCTCACGGACCTTCTCCCAGGTCTCCTCAATAATTCGCTGCAGAACGGCATCTGCGTCCCCGGTGGCAACGTCGGCGTGAGCATCGCGGGCTTCTCCGTCGCGAGCGCCGACTACTGCAAGCAGAACTCGGGTCCGGGGTGCACGAACGGCTGCAAGATCGCCGTCAACCTCAACGCGGCTCCGGCGGGCCTCGGTGTTCAGGTGACGAACCAGAACACGCTGCGCTTGAACATGTCGACGTCGATCAACACGTCGATCCATCTCGAGTTCTTCGCGCTCGGCTTCAACGTCGACTCGTGCAACCTCGGCATCAGCTCGAACAACCTCAACGGCAGCTTCGATGTCGCGTTCGGCATCAAGCCCGCCGATGGCGAGCTCGACATTCACCTCGCGAGCATCAACGCGTTCCAGCTCAACCTCAACTTCACGGGCTGCGGCATCCTCTCGAGCTTCGGCAACCTGGTCGCCAGCCTCCTCGACGCGATCCCGAACGCGCTCAAGAATCTCCTCACGCCGCTCATCGACCCACTGATCCAGAACTTCCTCCCGAACCCGCTGGGCGTGAAGGGCATGATGGATGTCGGCGCGCTGCTCGAGGGCGTCTCCCCGGGCACCGAAGGTCTGATGGAAGCCCGCATCGTCCCGGGCGGCTACGTCCGTCTCGATGGCGCCAAGAAGGCGCTGAGCCTCGGCGTGATCACCGGCATGAACGCCGACCAGGACCCGCTGACCCGCACGGGTCTGCGCGGTGACCAGATCCCGTTCGCGAGCGAGCCCAACCTGTGCGTGCCGCCGATGATCCCGCCGGCGTTCGGCAGCGCTCCGGCGAACCTCCCGATCACCACGCGCTCGACGTTCACGCTCAACCCGGCGGGCCAGTTCGACGGCAACCCGGAGCCGGCGGCGGACCTCGCGATGGGCATGTCGGAGACGATGCTCGATCTCGCGGGTCACCATCTCGTGACCTCCGGCGCGATGTGCCTCGGTGTCGGCACCACGTTCATCAACCAGCTCAACGTCGGCACGATCTCGCTGCTGGTCCCGTCGCTCGGCGAGCTGACGTCGGATACCGGCAAGGATCCGTTGCTGCTCGTCACGCGCCCGCAGAAGCCGCTCGACTTCACGATCGGCGACAACACGCCCTCGTCGCCCGCGCTGCAGATCGGCGTCAATCACCTCGAGGTCGACTTCTACGCGTTCCTCTACGAGCGCTACGTCCGCGCGTTCACGCTCGACCTGACCATGAACATCGGCCTCAACCTCGAGTTCGAGCAGATGCCGGGTCAGCCCGCGAAGATCAAGCCCACGCTCGTCGGCATCACGTCGCAGAGCGTGACGGTCAAGGTCCTCAACAGCGAGTTCGTGGCCGAGACCGCGGCGCACCTCGAGATGGTGCTGCCGAGCGT
>JAYVLW010000128.1:0-4630 GCA_043759315.1 Myxococcales bacterium | reverse complement strand
CCACCTGCACGAGGTGATCGAGCACGATCCGGACCACCTCGATGCACGGCTCGATCTCGCGCGAGCGCTGCGGCGCACCGGGCACATGGCGCAGGCGGTCGAGCAGACGCGCAGCGCGTTCGATCGCAGCGCGCAGGCGCTCGATATCGCCGAGGAGCTGTTCTGGCTGTTGTGCGAGGCGGATGACCGCACGGCCGCGATCGATCTGCTGACCTTGCTCGACGACGATCGCAGCGACACCGATGGCCTCGCCGCGATCGCGCGCCTCGCCCGCGGGCTCGGTCGCCTGACGCAGGCGCGCGCGATCGCCATCCGGATCTCCGCGGTGGAGCCCGATGCAGGGGCCCTGGTGCACGCCGAGATCGATGCCTCGAGTGACCCCGCAGGCGCCGTGAAGCGGCTGATGCCGATCGCGCATGACTCACCGCGGTTCGGCGAGGCGCGCCGGCTCGCGGGGGACATCCTCCTCGGTGCCGGGGATCCGAAGGGCGCCGCCGCCGCGATCTCTCCCGCGCGCGAGCTCGCGCCGAAGGATCTCGATCTCGCGCTCGTCGCTGCGTACACGAAGGCAGATGCAGGTGACGCTGCCGGTGCGCGGGCGCTCCTTGCCTCGATGGGCACGAGCCTCGGTGCAGCTCTCGCCCGTGCTCGGCTCGAGGATCACCTCAAGGCACCACAGGCCGTGCTCGCGATCCTCGAGCCGCTGCTCGCCGAGCACCCGGATTCCACGACCGCGCTGAACCTCGCCGGCTACGTGCTGGCAGAGCGCGGGCAGCGCCTCGCCGATGCGGAGCGCTGGCTTGCCCACGCGCGCGACCTCGCTCCCGGTGACCCGGCGATCCTCGACAGCTGGGGCTGGCTCAAGCTCAAGCAGGGCAAGCCCCGCGAGGCCGTGCGCGCGCTCGATCGAGCGTCGCGGTTCGCACCGAACGAGGCGGAGATCTTGGTTCACCTCGCCGCGGCGTGGGCCGCCGACAAGGCGCCGCGCGCTGCTGCCGAGGTCCTCGACCGGGCGCTCGCGCTCAAGCCCTCGCAGGCCGTGCTCTCACGGATCGAAGCCGTGCGAGCGACGCTGGCCCCGCCGTCCCGGTGATAGAATATCGGGCATGAACCGCTGGATCATCGCAGTCGTGCTCCTCGGGGCGGGCTGCAAGAACGCGCCCTCCGAGGACTCGTGCAAGCAACTGCTCGATCACCTGATCGATCTCGAGTTCAAGAAGGCGGGCTCGGGCACCGGAACAGACGCGATGAAGGCGGATGTCGCAAAGCAGAAGGCGGCGATCGCCGAGGCGAAGGCCGCCGAGTTCATCGACGTGTGCGTCAACAAGACGGCGAAGCAGCGGGTGGAGTGCGCGCTGGCCGCCGGTGATCTCGAAGCCGTCGCGAAGTGCGACGAACAGAAGTAGGACTCGCGCCGATGCCCAAGCTGACTCGAATCGACACCGACACCGACATCGGGACCGTGACGGACGTCCAGCTCAAGTTCCTCGTCGAGCAGCTCGAGGAGGACCACGAGGAGGACGAGGACTACTACATCGATCGCGATACGCTCGAGCTGATGGCCGACAACGGCGCCGATCCGGAGCTGCTCGCGCTGCTCGAGAAGGCGATGGGCGACGACGACCACATGGATATCGCCTGGGAGTGACCGGGCCGGCGCGCGGCGCGGGGTTCGTCGATGCCATGACGCTCGCGTCATAGGCGCTCGGGGCCGGCGGAAAAGATTTCGAGACCCGATCGCCGCCCGGGGTGTCTCAAGCGACATGACGAAGCTGGGTCTTGTCCTGGGTGCCCTCGTGATCGCGAGCGGCGCTCCCGCCGCGCATGCGTTCTGCGGCTTCTACGTCAGCGGCTCCGGCGGCAAGATGTTCAACGACGCCACGCAGGTCGTGCTGATGCGCGATGGGACCCGCACCGTTCTGTCGATGCAGAACGACTACAAGGGGCCACTCGAGGACTTCGCGATGGTGATCCCCGTGCCGGCGGTGCTCCGCGAGAAGGACGTCAAGACCCTGACCTCCGACGTGTTCGATCGCGTCGAGTCGCTCGGTTCGCCGCGGCTCGTCGAGTACTGGGAGGAGGACCCGTGTCCGTACGAGGGCGACATCTACGGTGGACTGCTCGGGAACGAGGCCGGCGAGATGTCGGGCGGCTTCGGGTTCGGTCGGTCGGGTTCCGGCGTGGGCGGAGGTGGGAGCGTCCGGATCGAGTCGAAGTTCGACGTCGCCGAGTATCAGATCTTGATCCTGTCGGCGACCGACTCGTCCGGCCTCGAGACGTGGTTGCGGGAGAACAACTACAAGATCCCTGCCGACGCCGAGCCGCTGCTGCGGCCCTACGTCGAGGCCGGTTCGAAGTTCTTCGTCGCGAAGGTGAATCCGAAGAAGGTCCGCATGGTCGACGGCCATGCCGCGCTATCGCCGATCCGGTTCCACTACGACAGCGACGATTTCACACTGCCGATCCGACTCGGCCTCGCGAACTCGTCGGGCAAGCAGGACCTGATCGTCAACATCCTGTCGAAGGACAAGCGCTACGAGGTCGCGAACTACAAGAACGTGTTCATCCCGACCAACTTCGACGTCAAGAGCAGCACGAAGACCCGGTTCGCCGAGTTCTACGCGGCCCTGTTCGACAAGACGATCGAAGCGAATCCGCGTGCGGTCGTCACCGAGTACGCATGGACGGCAACCCGCGGCGGCTACCACTGCGATCCGTGCCCGGAGCTCGACGTCACGACCGCCGACATGCTGACCCTCGGCGGCGACGTCATCGGCGGCGACATCGCCGACAACTTCGTGCTGACGCGGCTGCACGCGCGGTACGGGAAGAAGGACATGAAGGACGACCTGCGGTTCGCCGTGGCGAAGCCGGTGACCGGCGGCCGCGAGCAGTGGAGCAAGGGCGGGATCGAGTACGGCGCGACGCCCGCCGACAAGAACTTCTTCCAGGCGCGGTACGCGATCCGTCACTGGTGGACGGGCGCGATCAAGTGCAAGAACCCGAAGCGCGGCGTGTGGGGCGGCCCGCCCGATGGCGCGGACAACCCGGTGATCGGCGGGACCAAGCTCGCGTTCGCGAAGCGCGGTCGGCTCGCGCTCGGCCAGGTCATCGGTCGCGACCTGTGGGAGATCGGATTCAAGAAGGAGAGGGCGACGCCGGTCCAGAAGGCGCCCGCGCCGGCGTCACCCGCCAAGGCCCAGGCGATGGGGTTCGGCCTCGGCGCGTCTGGAGCCCTGGCGATCCTCGGGCTCGGTGCGCTGGTCCAGCGCCGCCGACGTGAGCGGAGCTCGTGACGAGGCATGGCGAGCTTCTGGATTGCCGTTCGTAACCGGCGTGAGCCGGCTCACAACGAGCCGCTCCGTCTCGACGGACAAGGTGATTCGCCGGCGCGCCTCTGCTATCACCCGCCACGATGTGGCGCCCCCTCTCGTTGCTCGTCCTGGTGGTCGGTGGTTCGGTGGTCGGTTGCGACGACGGTGAGAACCGAACTCCGCCCGACACCGCGCTCGACGCCGTTCCCGCGTTGATCTCGAAAGACACGCACGTGTCGATCACGTTCCACGCACTCGGGAACGCGAACGGCTTCCTGTGCAAGCTCGACGGAAACGCTCCGGGTCAGTGCATCTCGCCGTTCGAGGCAGATGTCACCGAGGGCATGCACACCTTCGAAGTCTCCGCCGCGGTCGGCACCGCGGTCGACGAGACGCCCGCGACCCACGCGTGGCGCATCGACGCGACCGCCCCCGATACGACGCTCGTGACGATGCCGCCCGCGGTCGACAACACCGTGAATCCGACGTTCACGTTCAACGGCAGCGATCCGGGCGGCGGCGCCGTGACGTTCGAGTGCAAGATCGATGGCGGCGTGTTCGCGGTGTGCACTTCACCCGATCAGCACACGCTCGGCGATGGGGCGCACACGTTCACGGTCCGCGCGGTCGATGTCGCGGGCAACGTCGACGCGAGCCCGCCGGCCCACACCTGGACCATCGATAGCTCGACGCCCGACACCGCGATCACCTCGGGCCCCGCCGCCGCGAGTACGTCGCAGGCGAACGTCTCCTTCGCGTTCACCTCGCCCGATGCGAACGCGACGTTCGAGTGTCTCGTCGACAGCGGGACCTACACGGCGTGCGTCAGCCCGCACGCCCTGCCCGGACTCGTCGACGGCAGCCACACGTTCACCGTGCGCGCGAAGAGCTCGGCCGGCACGTTGGATCCCACGCCCGCGACGCGAACGTGGACGGTCGATGGCACCGCACCGACGGTGATGATCACGTCGAACCCGACGAACCCTTCGAACGATGCGACGCCGGCGTTCGGCTTCTCGTCGCCCGATGCGACTGCCACGTTCCAGTGCCAGGTCGACGGCACGGTGACCTTCACCAGCTGCACCTCGATCTACACGTCGCCGACGCTCGCCGACGGTGCGCACGTGTTCCGCGTCAAGGCGACCGACCCGGTCGGCAACACGGGCCCCGAGGCGACCTACAGCTGGACGATCGACACGATGCCGCCCGCCGTGACGATCACCTCGGGTCCGATGGGCACCGTCGCCTCGGCGAACGCCACGTTCACGTTCACCACCGGCGGCAGCCCGACGACGACCGACTGCGACCTCGACGGC
>JAYVLW010000127.1:0-8836 GCA_043759315.1 Myxococcales bacterium | reverse complement strand
GACAGGCTGGCGGCGCGAAACAGCGCCTCGCCGATCGGCACGCCCTTCCACCACCACAGCCCCGACAGCGCGGCGACGCTGAGGGCGAAGCCGCCGACGGCCGCGAGGATCATCGGGTGGCCGAGGTTCCACTCCGCTTCCTCGAGCGGGACGAACTGGAAGAACAGCTTGTGGTCACCCTTCGCATCGAGGCTGATCACGCCCCAGTCATTGCCGCCGATCGGCGTGGCGCGAAAGCCCGTGGGCTCGTCCGCCGTCCGCACGAACTCCGCGACGTCGTGCTCGACCCCGCCGATGCAGATCGTGCCGTGCATCTGCTCGGAGAGCGTGAGCAGATAGCCGCGGCGTCCCGGCGTGACGATCGCGTACTCGCGCGCGGTACCGACATCCGGCGTCGTGAACGTCGCCTCGCTCGCCGAGCCGATCGTGACCTTCGCCGCCTTCTCGTGAACGAGGTCGCTCATCACCTCGTCGTGCCAGATCAGCGACGTCCGTAGCCCCGTGGTCCCCATCGGACCAGTCTAGCGTGGGGCCTATGCGGCCAGCACGGGAAGATGTCGCTTGCCGTCGGGAGCGATCGCCGTAGGTGGAGGTGGGAGCGCGAGCGGGAGGCCGCCCTGCGATCTCCACTGGTCGAGGCGGCTGACGTGGTGCGCGTAGGCCACCGGGCACGCCTTCGCGCACGGCTTCGGCATGTAGAACGCACGCTTGATGTCCTCGACCGTGTACTCGGCGAGCGGCGTGCCGGGGCTGCCCGTCTTCGGGGCGCACAGGTGGACGAGCCCGTCCTCGCAGACGTGAAAGGTGCGCGCACCAGCGCGGCACTTCCAGTTCGCCTCGTCGCCGTTCGCGAGCGCGATCTGGAAATCGTCATCGAGCAGCGGGTGCGCGCGGCGGCCGAGCGAGCGGATCTCCGCATACGCGGCGCGCGTGGCGTCGTCGAGCTCGGCCGTCACCCCCGAGCCATGGCGCAGCAGCGACGTCGATGCGTCGAGGCCGAGCGCCATCGCCGTCTTGGCGACCTGCACGGCTTCCTCGGGGGGCGCGGAGCCGAGCACCGTGTTGATGCGGACGCGGAACCTCGCGTGACGCGCGAGCAGCCGCAGTTTCGGCTCGAGGACTTTCAGCGACTTCTTGGTGACCTCGTTCGGCGTGACGTTGTCGATGCTGATCTGGAGGCCGTAGAGCCCCGCCGCATCGAGCTTCTCGATCCAGTCGCGCGTCAGCAGATACCCGTTCGTGTTGACGAACGGCACCATGCCGCGTGCACGGACGTGCGCGACGACCTCGGCGAGATGCGGGACCAGCAGCGACTCGCCGCCGGTCAGCGTGACGAACACGGCGCGCAGCCGAGCGAGGTGATCGATGCGGGTCTCGAGAACGTCGAGCGGCACCGGCGCCGAGATCTTGTCGTACTCGTGGCAGTAGCCGCACGCGAGGTTGCAGCGGCGCGTGACGATCAGGTTGGCAACGAGTGGGCGAAACGGATCCACGATCGCGCTCTTCGCGATCTTGAACGCGAGGCGCGCATCATCGAGGCGGCGACGTGGACGATGGCGAAGCGGCGTGATGTCGGACATGCCCGACCACGTTGCAGACACCGCGCCGCGTCGTAACTCCCGAGAACACGGCGCGGCGTGTCAAACGTCCGACGGTTCGACCCGGAACGTCATCACCTGTCCACCACGTCGCATCGCCACGAAGGCACGTTCACCATCGGTGGCAACCCCGCGCGGCTCCCACGCACCAGCGGCGATCGTCCGTGTCTTGCCGTCGAACCACAGCCGGCGAACTGCGCCACGCCTTGCCTGATCGTCGTATGTCGTGACGAGGACGGAATCGCCCCCGTACACGCACAGCGAGTCGGGGCGATCGATGTTGCCGGCGAGCTGGATGCGCCGCACCGCGCGGCCCGCAACCAGCTCGACGCGGAACACCGCGCGCTGCCGGGCGTCCGCGACCACGATCGCGGAGCCGAGCTTCACGATCCCGACCGGCTTCGCGAAGCCATCGAGCACGGTCGATGGCTCCTGTGTCACGAGATCGATCACGACGATCGAGCCATCGCAAGCGCCGTTCACGCCGCTCCTGAACTGCGTGGTGTACAGCGCATGCTCGCGCGCGTCGTACGTCACGCCAACGCGGTGATAGACCGCCGGCAACCGGCCGATCTCGTCGACCTGACCATCGGGCTCGACGCGGAAGATCGCGCCCGCGCTGCCCTGCCCGATCCGCGTGACGAACAGCGCGCCGTACGGCGTGATCGTCAGCCCACTGATGCGCTCGCCGATCGCGCCACCGCTCTCGATCGTTGCGATGCGTCGCTGCCGATCTCCCTCCGCGCAGATGATCGCGCCGGTGTAGCTATCGGCGATGTACAGCCGCTGCGCGTGGGGGTCGAAGGCGAGGCCGTTCGGATCCGCGCGCACGAAGACCGGTTGGAGCTCGTCGATCAGCGTGTGTGCGAACGCGTTGTGCAACTGCATGCACCTCGCGCACGGTGCGAGCGACGTGCCGCGCGCAAGCTCGTTGGCGCCGATGACACGCCGATGAATGCCTGATGGGACCCCCAATCACCTCGGGGTCTGGACTCCCGGTTTCCCGGCCCTGGGCCCCCAACGAAATCAACCGGGTAACGGCCGTGTAACGCAAAATCACGGGGTTGGCAGGGCCTTGGCAGGGCACGTGCCTTGCTGTTCTTCCAGGCCATGAAGAGCCTCCTCCTCTGCCTCGCGATCTCGACGACCGCCTGCATGGGAGGCGCGACCGATCCGGCCGGTGGCGGTGACGACGGCACGGTGACACCGGATGCGCCCACCGGCCAGCAGGCGAATTGCCCCCTGCCCGATACGACGCCCGACCTCGGCGCGTTGCCCGCGCTCAAGGCGCAGCGTTGCAACGTCAGCGGATCGATGGGCGCCCGCAAGTGGTACCGACTGTCTGCGACCATGCAGAGCGGCGACATCGTGCAGATCGAGCTGTGGCCGTTCCACGGTGCCTTCACGGGTGCGGTGACGACCGGCTCGTTCCCGATCGAGACCGACTACAACACCTGCGGCGTGTGCCTGCGCGCCATCGGCGACAAGGGCCTGGCCACCGCCAAGGAGTACCTCGGCACCGGCGGCATGGTGAACATCACGGCGCTCGGTGCGGCGGGTCAGCCGATCTCGGCGACCATCACGACCGGCGCGGCGGCCGAGGTCAATGCGACCAACCACACGAAGATCGCGAACGGCTGCACGACCACGATCACCAAGGTGAAGATCGACGGCACTGTCGAGGACATCGGGATGACCGGCGGCGGCGGCGGCGGCGGTGGCGGCGGCGGTGGCGGCGGCGGCTCGTGCCTGGCAACCGTCGGCGACTAGTCACGGCACGGTGAGGTCAGCGACGGTACGCAATGCCGACGGCGAACCCGAGGAACGTCTCGTCGTAGCCCTCCGGTGTTCCATAGTCCGCGTCGTGCTTCACGCTGCGGGTCGCAGATGCGAAGAGGTCCACCCGATGCACGCCGTCGCGGTAGACCGTGCCACCCGCCGCGAGCCCGAGGCCCAGGCTCGGCGAGGTCACCCAATCAGCCAGGTAACCGTCGTCGGCGGTGATGCCGTGCACGCCGACCCACGGCGCGAGCCAGAACCGATCGATGACGAGCTGAGCGGTCAGTCCGAGCTCGACCGGCGAGTACGAGAACTCCCAGTCGACGTTGAACATCGAGCGATGCTCGGTGTCGAGGCCCTGTGCTCTCGAGATCGCGGCGTGCACCCCGACCGCGATCTGGGGATGGACGAAGCGCGCGACATCGACACGAAGTGCCCAGCCCGCGGTGAAGCTGCGAGCCGCCTCATACGACTGGTAGTTATCCACGGGGATGTCGCTATACGCGACGCCCGCGCCGACGGTGACCGTCATGTTCGTGCGTGGGGCCGGCTCGGCGCCCGCGCTGATGGTCAGGCCTGCGACCGCGAGGATGGTCATGACGAACCGCATCAACGTGGGGTGTCCAACCCACTTCATTGCCACATGCCCTGCAACACGATCGAGATCACCCGGCCGGGTAGGTGGTAGCCGCCGCGCGTCTCGGGCGCCACGTTCAACAGATCGTCGATGCGGAGCACCGCGAGGTACTCCTTCGAGATCTGCGCGGTGAGGTTCGCCTCGACGAGGGCGTACCCATCGACGAGCATTCCCTTGTCGATCGCGGCGCCGAAGTACTTCAGACGCAAGATCCCGGAGTACCGCTTGTCGAGCGAGCCCTGCACCCACGCGTCGAACCGGTGGTGCGGGAGGCGATCGATGGGATCGTCGCCACTCGCGTCGCTGTTCGCCTTGACGTAGTTATAGGCGCCGCCGACGTCGAGGTGGTCGGGGACGACCGCCACGCGCGCCTGCGTGTCGATGCCCCAGAAGTTCACGCGTCCCAGGTTCGTGAGCTTGCCCATCGCCATCGGATCCATCGAGGTCCGGATGATGCCCGTGGTGTGCTTGAAGAACGGCGCCGCCTCGAGACGCAGGCGGCCGCGGGTCTCCACGGCGCGCAGCTCGGCGGTGGCGGCCTTCTCGGGGCCGAGCTCCGGGTTGCCGTTGGCGGCATCGAAGCGCTCGCGCAGGCTCGGCAGCCGGCCCTTGTAGCCGGTGGTCGCAGTCAGCTCGAGGTGCTGCACGGGCTTGTACTTCGCCACGATCTTGCCCTCGGGCCACGGATTCGCACCGACACCGAACGGCATCGCGAGGCCCGCGGCGGCGTCGAGCCGGAGTCCTTTGCGCTCGAACTGCCCGTCGGCGGCGAGCTCGAGCATCGTGACATCGCCGCGGACGTACGCACCGGCCGCGTTCGAGACCAAGGCCTTCTCGTGATAGATCGACGCCGATCCGGCCCAGCGCAGCTCCTTCGTGATCGGCTTGGTCGCGAGCGCGGAGCCGCCGCTGCGCAGCGCCGAGAGGTTCTCGGACTGTTCCTGCGTGGCGAACGCCGGATCCGCGAAGAACCGCGACCGGCGGAGCAGGTAGCTGCCATAGTACTGGCCCTGGAGCTGGAGCTTGCCGATCTTCTCGTCGGCGCGCACCGAGCCGCGCACCGAGGTCTCGCGATCGATCATCAGGATCGAGCTGCGGTTCGTATCGCTCGGAGGCGCGACGTAGTGCCGATCGTCGAGGAAGCCATCGAGCGCGATCCGGCGATCACCCTTGCGGTACTCGAGCCGGCCAGCGCCGGTGGCCGCGCGGCGCGCTTCGCCAACGACGGCGTCGCCCGGCAGCTCGAGGTCGCGCGCGCCGGCGAGCCCGGACGCGGAGATCCGCAGGCCGACGTGCTTGGACAGCGGAGCGCGCGCCGTGCCGGTCACCCCGAACGTCGGCAACGAGTCCGAGGTCAGGCGAGCGATCACGATCTGATCGCCCACGCCGTCCCGGGTCAGCACCTCGATCACGCCGCCCGGGCCGCCCGGGCCGTCGATCGGAGACTGCGGCGTGGTCGCGACGCGGATCTGGACGATGTCGGTGATCGGGATCGTCGAGACGTCGAACGTGCCGTAGTACGGATCGGTCACGAGCACGCCGTCGATCAGCACGCTGACCGCGCCCTTGCGCGCGCCACGGATGTCGATGTTGAAGCCGCCGCGACCGGCATCGCGCACGGTGACGTCGGGAATCAGCGCGAGCGCCGTCGCGAGATCCGTCGCCCCGCGCTTCGCGAGCTGCTCGCCGGTGAGCCGCACCTCGGTATCGCGATCGAACGGCTTGTCGGGGCGCTCGTCGAAGATCTCGATGACGTCGCCGTCCGCGAGCTTCTGCAGATCGGCGTCGGTGAGCCCCTCCGGGGCCGGGGCCTCGACGGAGGTCGCGGCATCTGGAGCAGGCTGGCCGGACGCCGGGGAGACCGCCCCCCAGGCGACAATGACCGCCGCAATCGGGAACACGTACTTGGCCTGGCGGCGCATGGGCGGAACGAGAGCCGAGCAAGACCCTCGCCGACGATGTTGCACCAAGATGACCCACCGCGGCTGCTCCAGCGGCCCAACACCTGGCCGCGAATCCTGCCGAAACCGGCGCCGTGCGGCTTGCATCACCGCAGACCCTGGTTCAACGATATGCGCTCGGCGCGGTGGACGCGCTGGAAAGGCTGGCCCCCATGCTCGAGTCGATGTCGAACGGTGATAACAGCGGTCGGATCCTGTCCAACCAGGACGACATCCGCGGCAACCAGGAGCGGATCCTCGCCAACCAGGAGAAGATCCTCGCGAACCAGGGCAAGATCGCCGGCAACCAGAGCCAGCTCGCGAAGATCCTCGCGAACCAGGAAGCGATCCTCGCCAACCAGGGCAAGATCGCCGGCAACCAGAAGCAGCTGTCGCAGATCCTCGCCAACCAGAAGGCGATCGCCGCGAACCAGAAGAAGCTCGACGCCATCGTCGCGAACGGCAAGAAGCTCGACACGATCATCGCGAACCAGGCAAAGATCGCGGGCAACCAGAAGAAGCTCGATCAGGTGCTCGCGAACCAGAGGACGATCGCCGGCAACCAGAAGGCGCTGCAGCAGCTCCTCTCCGGCCAGAAGACGATCGTTGCGAATCAGAAGAAGATCCTCGCCAAGCGCTGATGCAACCCCCACCAACGTGGGGTGCGCAGCAACGCGAAGCGTTGCCCAGGTAACCTGATGGATCTCCTCGAGCGAGCTCGCGCGCTGGCGGCGTGCCCGCTGTTTGCGGACCTCGCTCCCGCGGTCGTGATCCGGCTCGCGGAGCGCGCACGGCCCGCGAGCCTCGAGCCCGGCGAGCGCAAGACCACCGACGATACCGTGTGGATCGTCGTCGAAGGGTCACTCGTGATCGCGTCGCGCGCGGCGATGACGGCGGTGGCGTCGATCAGCACCACGCGCAAGCACGGCGGCACCGCCACCGCGGGGCACGTGCTCGGACTGGTGCGCGTGATCGCGCCGCAGACGCCCGCGCTCGACGCCGTCGCGGAGAAGCCGAGCGTGGTGATCGGCCTCTCCGTCGATGACATGCGGGATGTCCTCGAGGAGGATCCGATCGCGCTCGCCGCGCTGTCGGGCGCGCTCGCGCGCCGGTTGCTCGAGGGCTCGACGTGAACCGTCGCGCGTTCGTGCTCGGCGCCGCGATGGTGCTGCTGTGCAACTTCGTCGCGGTGACGCTGCGCTCGTTCGCCGAGGCCGCGTTCCTCGAAGCCTACGGCGGCGGCAAGCTGCCGTGGCTGCTGATCGCGAACGCGAGCGGCTTCGCGGTCGCCACGCTCAGCTACGACGTCCTCTCGCGGCGGGCCAGCTCGCGCGTCCTCGATCTCGGCCTGCTCGTCATGCTGCTCGTCACGGCGGCGGCGAGCCCCGCGCTGCTCTCCGCCGGCGTGCCGCCCGCGGTCCTCGTCGTCGGGCTCGCAGCGTTCTCCCAGGTCGCCGGGCTCGCGCTGTGGAACCGCGTCGCCGCGTCGGTCGCGGGGCGCGATGCGCGGCGCATGCTGCCGCGCGCCGGAGCCGCCGTCACCCTCGGCGGTGCCATCGCCGGCCTCGGTGCCGGCGCGCTCGTCTACCGCGCGGGCCTCACCACGCTCCCGTACGTCGGCGCCGCGGTCACCGCGGTGGTCATCACCTTGTGCGTCGTTCAGGAGAAGGCGCTCGCGAACGGCGGCGCCCCCGGCGCGACCGCACCGCCGGGAACGTCGGAGGTCCTGAACCCATTGCAGCGCCGCCTGCTCACGGGGCTCGTCGCGGTGGCGCTGCTCGAGGGCATCGTCGCCACGGTGATCGACCTCCAGTTCATCGCCCAGCTCAAGAGCCGCTACCAGGGCGACACGCTCGCCGCCGCGGTCGCGCTGTTCTACGGCGGCACCAACGGCGTGCTGTTCCTCCTCCAGGTCCTCGCCGTGCCGCGCATCCTCGTCACGCGCAGCCTGCCGACCACCGCCGGCATCCACCCGCTGTTCGCGATCGCCTGGTACGCCATCTTCGCCACCGCGCCGAGCTTCGTCCTGATCGCGGGGACGCGCACCTCCGATCAGGTGTTGCGCCTCGCGACCTCGCGCACGTCGCAGGAGATCGAGCTCTCGGCGTTCCCACCGGGACCGCGCGCACGCTGGAAGGTGCTGTTGCGCGGTGCGATGTGGCCGCTCGGCGCCGCGGGGGCCGCGCTCGTGCTCCTGCTCGTCGGGCCGGTCGCTGTCGCGCATCCGTCGCGGCTCGCCGCCGTCGGGATGGGCGTCGCGATCCTGTGGTGGATCGCGGGGCAGATCACGGCGCGTCGGTTCCAGACCGCGCTCGCCGCGCCGCTCGGGATCCGCGCGCACCAGGCCGAGGACCTCCGCAAGATCGATCTCGAGACCCTCGAGCGCTGGGCCGAGGCTGCCGGTGGCGACGATCCTCGGATCGCCGCGATCGCGCGTGCCGCGATGGAGCGAGCACGCGTCGCCGCGTCGGACCTCGCCGACCACCTGCGCCACGACGAGCCCGCCGTCCGCACGGCGCTGTTCGAGCAGCTCGCACGCTCGCCCACGCCATCCCTGCGCGGCGAGCTGCGCGCCGCCGTGGAGATCGAGGACGACGACCGCGCCCTCGCCGCGGGCCTCAAGGCGCTCGCTCTCGCCGGTGACGACAGCCTCCTCGAGCGCGGTCGCTCGCGCGGCGCGCTGTCTCGCGAGGTCGCGGATGCCGTGCGCTCGGCCGAGGTCACGTTGCGCGGCGGCGACGTCCTCGCCGAGCTCGACCGCCTGTGCGAGCGAGATCCGCACTGGGCGGTGGCCCTCGTGCGCGCGCGCCGCACCGACTTCGCCGACGCCGCGTTCGCCGCGGCCCTCACCGAGGCCGTCGGCGTCCCCGCGCGCCGGGCCG